>NZ_JBSGYQ010000039.1:0-74609 GCF_053610585.1 Streptomyces sp. NPDC054887
TCACCGTGCCGCCCGGCACCCTCGCGCACCCGTCACCCTTCCGGCCGCACGTGGCGTGCGGGGCGGCCCGGGCGGGAAGGATCGCGGTTCACTCCGGGGAGGACGCCGTCCGCACGGACGCGTTCGCGCCCGGACGGCGGCCCGGGACCAGCTCCGCGACGACGGCGGCTGCTGCTGAGGGGGAACACGAGAAAGACCCCCGCTTCCGCGAGGGTCTTTTCCGTCTGTGCGCCGCCAGGGACTCGAACCCCGGACCCGCTGATTAAGAGTCAGCTGCTCTAACCAACTGAGCTAGCGGCGCTTGACTCGTAAATAGTACCTGGTCCGCGGGGGTGCCCCGCACCACGCGGGGTGATCGCCGTCACAGGGCGAGCGACAGCACCACCGGGGCCGCCCGGCGGTTCAGCGTGTCCGCCGCCGCGCGCAGCCGGTGGGCGTGCTCCAGCGGCAGGGACAGGGCCAGGCAGCCCACCGAGGAGCCGGCCGTCAGCGGCACGGCCGCGCAGACCGTGCCCACCGCGTACTCCTGGAGGTCGAGGACCGGCACTGTGGGCGGCTGGCTGTCCAGCTTGGAGAAGAGGACCCGCTCATTGGTGATCGTCTTCGAGGTGAGCCGGGCGGTCTTGTGCCGTGAGAGGTGGTCGCGGCGGCCGTTCTGGTCGAGCTGGGTCAGCAGGCACTTGCCGATCGCGCTGGCGTGCGCCGCCGACCTGAAGTCCACCCACTCGTTCACCCGGGGCGTCTGCGGACTCTCGGCGATCTGCGTCACCTTGATCTCGCCGTCGATGTACCGGCTGATGTAGATGGCCGCGCCCACCGTGTCGCGCAGCTGGTCGAGCGTCTGCTGGAGCTTGGCCTGGAGGGCTTCGCGCCGGGTGGAGCCCGACCCGAGCAGGACGAGCGAGTCGCCCACGACGTACGCGCCGTCGGCCACCTGCTCGACGTACCCCTCGCGGCGCAGCATGAGCATCAGGGAGGCCAGGTGGGCGGTCGGCAGTCCGGTCTCACGGGCGATCTGCGCATCGGTCACACCGCCGCCGTGCCTGGAGACCGTCTCCAGTACACGCAGGGCGTACTGCACCGAGTGGAACGGTGCGGTCGGCTCCGGCTTGAGCGCCACGGTTTCCCCCTACCAGGTTGTGACCGCTTGCATCCGTTCCACGATAGCCGCCAAGAACCTTTTGTGGGGCTCCTGTTGGCGACAATGTGGCGCGCCCCCGCCCGGTGCCCGGGGGCGCGCCGCCTGCGCATATGCCAGCGGCAGGATCTTGTTCCGTGCGCGGGGTCAGAGCACCGCGCCGAGGAACTCGCGCGTACGTTCGTGCTCCGGATCGCTGAAGATCTTCTCCGGTGAACCGGACTCGATGACCCGCCCCGCGTCGAACATCAGGACCTCGTCGGAGATGTCCCGCGCGAAGTTCATCTCGTGCGTGACGCAGAGCATGGTGATGTCCGTCGTACGGGCGATGTCGCGCAGGACGTCGAGCACGCCCGCCACCAGCTCCGGGTCGAGCGCCGACGTCACCTCGTCCAGGAGCAGCACCTGCGGGCGCATCGCCAGCGCCCGCGCGATCGCGACCCGCTGCTGCTGGCCGCCGGAGAGCTGGGTGGGCCGCACGTCGTGCTTGTCGCCGAGCCCGACCAGGTCGAGCAGCCCCTTGGCGCGCTCGGCGGCCTCGTCCTTCGACATGCCGAGGACCCGGACCGGCGCCTCGGTGACATTGCGCAGGACGCTCATGTTGGGGAAGAGGTTGAACTGCTGGAACACCATGCCGATGTTCTTGCGGACCTCGCGGATCTCCTTCTCGCCCGCCGGGAAGAGCTGCCCGCCGTTCACCCTGATCACGCCCGCGTCGGGCTTCACCAGGGTCATCAGCAGCCGCAGGATCGTGGTCTTGCCGGAGCCGGAGGGCCCGATGAGGGTCACGTGCTTCCCGGTCTCCACCGAGAAGCACAGGTCGTCCAGGACGGTGTTGTCGCCGAACCGCTTGGTGACGTTGTCGAAACGGATCAGCTCGTGGGGGTTCGGGTCAGCGGACAAGACGACGCTCCAGGGCTCGCATGAGAAGAGAAGCCGGGTAGGCGATGAGGACGAAGGCGACGCCGACGACGGTCAGCGGCTCGGCGTACTGGAAGGTCTGCGCGCTCGCCAGCCGGGCCTGCTGGAGCATCTCCAGCACACCGATGGCCATGAGCAGCGGCGTGTCCTTCAGCATGGAGATCACGTAGTTGCCCAGGGCGGGAACGATGCGCCGGATCGCCTGCGGCAGGATCACCGCGCACCACGTGCGCGACGCCGGCAGGCTGAGCGCCGTGGCCGCCTCCCACTGCCCGGCCGGGACGGCGTCGATGCCGGCCCGGTAGACCTGCGCCGTGTACGTCGAGTAGTGCAGCCCGATCGCCAGGGTGCCGGTGGTCAGCGCCGACGCCTGGACGCCCCACTCCGGCAGCACGAAGTAGAAGAAGAACAGCTGCACCAGCAGCGGGGTGTTGCGGATGAACTCCGTGACGACGTTCACCGGCCAGCGGACCCAGCGCGGCCCCCGGTATCCGATCGCCCAGACCATGCCGAGCGTGAAGGAGAGCAGCGAGCCGAGGACCAGCACCTGGAGGGTGACGAGCAGGCCGTCCCAGAACGCCGGCATGAAGTCCGCGACGGCGGACCAGTCCCAGTTGTTCATCGCGCCCCTCCGGCTCCGGCGGCCGCGGCGGTGATGCCGACACCGGCCTTGGTCTTGCGTTCGAGGGCCCGCATGCCCCGGGTGAGGACGAAGGCGATCACGAAGTAGATCACCAGGGTCACGGAGTAGATCTCCACGCTCTCCTGGGTGGCCAGGCGCACCAGATAGGCGGAGAACGACGTGTCGGCCACGCCGAGCAGTGAGACGAGCGCCGTGCCCTTGAGCAGCTCGATCAGCAGGTTGTTGAAGGGCGGGATCATCTCGGGCACCGCCTGCGGCAGCATGATCAGCCGCATCCGCTGCCAGGGGGTGAAGCTGAGCGCGACGCCCGCCTCGCGCTGCGCGGGGGCGACCGCGCTCAGCGCGCCCCGCACGACCTCGGCCCCGTACGCCCCGTACGACAGGCCCAGCGCCAGGACGGCCGCCCACATGGGGACGAGCGCCCAGCCGAAGAGTCCCGGCATCACGAAGAACAGCCAGAACATCAGCACCAGCGCGGACGTGCCGCGGAAGACCTCCGTGTAGAAGCCCGCAAGGAAGCGGACGACGCGGGAGTGGTGCGTGCGGGCGATGCCGACGCCGAAGGCCACGACGGTGGCGAGCGCGGCGCTGTACACGGTCAGCTGGATCGTGATCCAGATGCCGGGGAGGATCCACTGGGTCCACAGTCCGGCCGTCATGCGCACAGCTCCTCTGCGGTCATCGTGGTCATCTCCGCCTCGGTGAAGCCGAACGGCCGCAGGATGCGGAACAGTTCGCCGCTCTTCTTCATCCGGTGGATCTCCACGTTGAAGGCGTCGCGCAGTTCCGTGTCCGCGAGCCGGAAGGCGAAGCCGCCGCCGTCCACTTTCTTCTTCCCGTCCACGAGCGGCACGAAGGGCTTGGTCGCCTCGGCCTTCGTGCTCTTCTTCACCACGTCCCGGGCGGTCAGCGCGGTGCCCGCGAAGACGTCGACCCGGCCGGACTCCACGGCGTTCAGTCCCGCCACCGGGTCCTGGAAGATGGCTATCTCCCCGCGCGGCACGCCCGCGGCGACGGCGTAGTCGAGCTCGGCGTATCCGGCGCCGGTGGCGATCTTCGCCCCGGCCTCGACGACGTCCTGGTACGAGTGGAGGTTCTTGGGGTTGCCCTTGCGCACGACGAACGAGTCGAGCATCTGGTACTCGGGATCCGCGAAGAGGACCTGCGCGCAGCGCTCCTTGTTGATGTACATCCCGGCGGAGACCACGTCGAACTGCTGCGACTGGAGGCCGGGGATCAGCGAGGAGAAGTCGGTGGGGGAGGGCTGCACCCTCGGCACCCCGAGCCGTTTGAAGATGACCTTGGCCAGTTCCACCGCCTCGCCGGTGAACTCGCCCTGCTCGTCGATGTAGCCGTACGGGGCCTCTCCGGCGATGCCGAGCCGGGCCGTGCCCTGCGATCTGAGCCGGGCGAGCGTGTCGCCCGACGGCACCTTGGCGCAGCCCGCGGCGCCGAGCGCCCCCGCGGCGCCCAGCGCGGCCGTGCCGAGCAGCAGCGAGCGCCGGCGTATGGAGGTTCTGGTGGTACGGCCTGAGTCGTTCCCTGGTGGTGGAGCCATGGGCGCGCGGCTACCCCACTTCAGGCCGCGTATGCCGACGAATTCCGGCCCCCCGCACGGCGGCTGCGCCCTTGACCCCCCGGGGACCATGAGGAGATGACCGACCGATTCGTGGACGTATCGCTCGACAAGCGCGGTGTGCGCTGCACCGCGAAACTCCTGGACGACCTGGCCCCGGTCACCTGCGAGGCGGTGTGGCGGGCGCTCCCCCTGGGCGGCGACGTCTACCACGCCAAGTACGCCCGCAACGAGATCTACGCCCTGGTCGCCCCCTTCGCCGACCGGGAACCGCCGCTGGAGAACCCCACCGTCACGCCGATCCCCGGCGACCTCTGCTACTTCTCCTTCTCCGACACCCAACTGGGCACGGCCTCCCACGGCTACGGCCCCGCGCCCGCCATCCGGCCCGGCCGGGGCGTCGTCGACCTCGCCCTCTTCTACGAGCGCAACAACCTGCTGCTCAACGGCGACACCGGCTGGGTCCCCGGCATCGTCTGGGGCACGGTCGTGGACGGCCTCGACCGCATGGCGCAGGCGTGCCAGGACCTCTGGCGCGCCGGCGCGCTCGGCGAGAGCCTGACGTTCAGGCGCGGTCGGGCGCCCGGCTGACCCCGGCCGCCCCCGCCCCGTACAGCGCGTGCGCCGCGCGCAGCACCAGATCGTCCCGGTGCCGGGCGGCCACCAGCTGGAGGCCCACAGGAAGGCCGTCGCCGTCCAGGCCGCACGGCACGGTCGCGGCGGGCTGCTGAGTGAGGTTGAAGGGGTACGTGAACGGGGTCCACCCCGTCCAGCGGCGGTGACCCGACCCCTTCGGGACCTCGGCGCCCGCCTCGAAGGCGGTGACCGGCAGGGTCGGCGTCAGCAGCAGGTCGTACGTCGTGTGGAACCGGCCCGTGCGGCGGCCCAGCGCCATCCGGGCGTCGACCGCCGCCAGGTACTCCAGCGCGCTGTACCGGGCGCCGCGCGCCGCGATCTCGCGCAGCCCCGGGTCCAGCAGGGCGCGCTGCTCCGTGCCCAAGGGCTGGAGGAGCCGGGCGGCGCCGCTGAACCACAGGGTGTGGAACGCCTCGACCGGGTCCGCGAAGTCCGGGTCCGCCTCCTCGACGTACGCGCCGAGCCCGGCCAGCCGCTCCGCCGCCCCGCGCACCGCCGCCGCCACGGCGGGGCGTACCGCCACCTGGCCGCCGAAGGACGCGGAGTACGCGACCCGCAGGCCCTTCACCCCGCCGTCCAGGGCAGCCGTCATGCTCCCGCCGGGGGCCAGTTGCGACCAGTCCCGCCAGTCGGGGCCGCTGATGACGTCCATCAGCAGCGCGGCGTCCGCCGCGTCCCGCGTCATCGGCCCCGCGTGCGCGAGCGTCCCGAACGGGCTCGACGGGTACAGCGGCACCCGGCCGTACGTCGGCTTCAGGCCGAAGATCCCGCAGAACGACGCCGGGATGCGGACCGAACCGCCGCCGTCCGTGCCGAGCGACAGCGGACCCGCCCCGTACGCCACGGCCGCCGCGCTGCCGCCGCTGGAGCCGCCCGCCGTGCGCGACGGATCGTACGGATTGCGGGTCACGCCGGACAGCGGGGAGTCGGTCACGCCCTTCCAGCCGAACTCCGGCGTGGTCGTCTTCCCGAGGAACACCGCGCCGTGCTCCCGCAGCCGCGCCACCGAAGGGGCGTCCTCGTCCCACGCCGCCGCCGGCCGCACGGTCCTTGAGCCCCGCAGCGTCGGTCCGCCCCGCATCAGCAGCAGGTCCTTGACCGACACCGGTACGCCGTCGACCAGCCCCAGCGGCTCCTTCCGGCGCCACCGCGCGGCGGACACCTCCGCCGAGGCGAGCGCTTGCGGCGCGTCGACGCGGACGAACGCGTTGACGAGCGGTTCCACGGCTTCGATCCGGGCCAGGGCGGCGCGGGTCGCGTCGACCGGTGAGAACTCGCCCTTCTCGTACCCGGCCAGCAGTTGACGGGCGGTCAGTGCGCTCAGGTCAGTCATGGGAGGGGACGTACCCACGTTTCTTGTCCACCACGTTCGGCAGCGGGCTTCCGGCCGCCCACAGCTCGTACAACCCGACGAACTGAGCGCCCAGTTCGTCGCGCCATCCGGCCGTGTCGCCGCTCATGTGCGGGGACACGAGCAGCCCGGGCACGTCCCACAGAGGGCTCTCCGGCGGCAGCGGCTCCGCAGCGAACACGTCGAGCGCCGCACCCGCGATCCGCCGCTCGTGCAGGGCCGCGACGAGGTCGTCCTCGACGACGAGCGGGCCGCGCCCCACGTTGATGAAGCAGGCCGACGGCGGCATCGCGCCGAAGGCCGCCGCGTCGAACATCCCGCGCGTCGCCTCGGTCAGCGGGGCCGCGCACACCACCCAGTCGGCGCGTGAGAGCAGCGGCGTCAGCTCCTGCGCGCCGTGCACGCCGGGGCGTGCGGTGCGCCCGACCAGCTCGGTGACGACCCCGAGCGCCCGCAGCAGCCGGGCGGTCTCCCGCCCGATCGGCCCCGACCCCACGACCACCGCCCTGCTACCGGCCACCCGCCGGGTCTCGCGGTGGCGCCAGCGCCGCTGCCGCTGGAGCTCCAGCGTGCCGGGCAGATCCTTCGCCATGGCGATGACCAGGCCCGACACGTACTCCGCGATGGGCAGGTCGAAGATCCCCCGGGCGTTGGTCACCACCGTGTCCGACGCGACCAGCTCGGGACACATGAGGTGGTCGACGCCCGCGCTCGCGGTGTGCACCCAGCGTGGCCGCGGGCCGGCGCCCGGCCAGGCGCGGCGTACCGCGTCGGAGGTGAAGTCCCACACCAGCAGGACGTCGGCCAGCGGGAGTTGACGGGCGAGCGTCTTCTCGTCACCGTGCAGGATGCGGGCACGTCCGGCCAGCCGGCTCAGGCGTGGCGGCGGATCGGCGTCAAGGACGAGAAGGGTCACTTCGGTCTCTTCGGACATGGAGGCGAAACCCCTTCGACACGTCTGACATGTACGGATTGCAGTACGGATCGACCACGCTCGCACCCGAACCCACGGTCGTCAACACAGGCATCTGGGGGCCGCATTGGACATCTCCTTCCTCGGCGGACCACGGCCGCAGCGCGGTGTGGGCGTGGTGGCCCCCTTCGACTTCGCGCTGGACCGTGAGCTGTGGCGCTGGGTCCCCGACGAGATCTCGCTGCACCTCACCCGTACCCCGTTCGTCCCCGTCGAGGTCAGCCTCGATCTGGCCCGGCTCGTCAGCGAGCACGAGACGCTGCGCGAGGCGGTGCGGGCCCTGTGCGCGGTGGCACCCGAAGTCGTCGCGTACGCCTGTACGTCGGGGAGCTTCGTCGGCGGAGTGGCCGGTGAGCGCGCGATGTGCGCGGCGATGGCCCGGGCCGGGGAGCTGCCCGCGGTGACGACGTCCGGAGCGCTGCTCGAAGCACTCGCCGTGATGGGCGCGCGGCGGATCGCACTGGTCACCCCGTACACCCGGTCGGTCACCAGCGCGCTGGAGGAATATCTCGCCCAGGCCGGGATAGCGGTCACTGGACGCGCTTTCCTCGGGCTCACCAGGCACATCTGGAAGGTGCCCTACCGGGACGTGGTCGACATGGCGAGAGAGGCGGTGGCGGGGGCGGCGGACTGCCTCTTCATCAGCTGTACGAACCTGCCGACGTACGACGTGATCCCGCAGCTGGAGGCCGAGCTGCGCATGCCGGTGCTGTCCGCGAACCAGGTCACGATGTGGTCCGCATTGCGGCTGATCGGCGCCTGCGCGGTCGGCCCGTACCAGCGGCTGCTGATCGACGAGGCGGAGAGGGCGCGGGAACGGTCCAGGCAACAGCGGCAGCGACAACAAGAGGGGTGAGGATGACAGCCGTCGGCTTTCTCTATCCGGGTTTCTCCGCGGAGGACGACTACCCGCGGATCGAAATGCTGCTCGACAGCGACGTGCGGCTTGCCGTCGTGCACACCGACATCGGCGAGGACGCCCACCGCGTCGACGCCCTCCTGGAGATGGGCTCGCCCGCGCGCCTGGCCGCCGGGGTGGAGGAACTGCGGCATGCGGGCGCGGAGGCGGTGGTGTGGGCCTGCACGAGCGGCAGCTTCGTGCACGGCCCCGAGGGCGCCCGGGACCAGGTGCACCTGCTGGCCCAGGCGGCCGGCCTGCCGGCCTCCAGCACGTCGTTCGCCTTCACCCACGCGGTACGCGAGCTCGGCGCGTCCAGGGTCGCGGTGGCGGCGACGTATCCGGACGACGTGGCGGCCTGCTTCACCGACTTCCTGAAGGCGGCCGGAACCGAGGTCGTCGCGACGCGCGGCAGCGGCGTCGTCACGGCGGCCGAGGTCGGCACGTGGGGCCGGGAGGAGGTGCTCGACCTGGCCCGGGCGGGCGACCGTCCGGAGGCGGAGGCGGTACTGCTGCCGGACACGGCGCTGCACACGGCGGCGTACCTGCCGGAACTGGAGGAGGCGCTGGGCAAGCCGGTCCTCACGGCGAACCAGGTCACCGTCTGGGAGGGCCTGCGCCTGGCGGGACGGCGGGTGCGCGCGAAACACCTGGGCGCGCTGTTCGCCCGCGAGGCGTAGGCGCGGGCCGGCGCGGCGGAGCGGCGCGCGGGGGCCGCCCCGGGCGTCGCTCCGCCGCGCACCCGACGGGCCGCCTGCGGCCGTGGCGTCCAGCCGCGCGGCCGCCCCGGTCCCGTCCGTGACGCGATCCGTCCCTGCTGCCCGCCCCTTCCCGATGCCGGGAATAACCGGAGCCACCCTCCTGTTGTCGCCCCCGATGTACGCACCGCACTACGCAGGAGGACCACCGGTGGACGCCATCCGAGGCACGGCGAGCGGCAGCGCGCCCGTACCCCTTTCCGTACTCGATCTGGCGACGGTGGGCAGCGGCAGCACCGCGACCCAGGCCCTGCGCACCGGCGTCGCCCTCGCCCGCCAGGCCGAGGCGCGCGGCTTCCACCGGTACTGGGTCGCCGAGCACCACTCCATGCCCGGCGTCGCCAGCTCCTCCCCGGCCGTGATCCTCGCCCACGTCGCCGCCCACACCGAGCGCATCCGCCTCGGCTCCGGCGGCGTCATGCTGCCCAATCACGCGCCGCTCGTCATCGCCGAGCAGTTCGGCACCCTGGAGGCGTTCGCGCCCGGCCGCGTCGACCTCGGGCTCGGCCGCGCCCCCGGGACCGACGGCGCCACCGCCGCCGCCCTGCGCCGCACCGAGCGCCTCCACGAGGGCGCCGACGAGTTCCCGCAGCAGCTCGCCGAGCTGACCCGGTTCCTCGACGACGACTTCCCCGACGGCCACCCGTACGCCCGTATCCACGCGGTGCCCGGCCCCGTGCAGGGCCCCTCCGGCCGCCCGCCGATCTGGCTGCTCGGCTCGTCCGGCTTCAGCGCCCGCCTCGCCGCCACCCTGGGGCTGCCGTTCGCCTTCGCGCACCACTTCTCCGCGCAGAACACCATCCCGGCGCTGGACCTCTACCGCGAGTCGTTCCGGCCCTCGGCCGTCCTCGACGCCCCGTACGCGCTCATCGGCGTCTCGGCCCTCGCCTCGGACGACGAGCGGGAGGCCCGCCGGCAGGTCCTGACCGGCGCCCTGTCGATGGTCCGCCTGCGCACCGGCCGCCCCGGGCTCATCCCGACGCCGGAGGAGGCCGAGGCGTACGAGTTCAGCCCCATGGAGCGGGACTTCGTCGACGGCTGGCTCGGCAACGTCGTCCACGGCACCCCGGACGCCGTCCGCGCCGGTCTCGACGACCTGGCCAAGCGCACCGGCGCCGACGAACTGATGATCACGGCCAACGCGCACAGCGGCGACGCCCGCCTGCGCAGCTACGAACTCATCGCGGACGCCTACGGCCTGCCCCGCCTCGGCTGAGCGCGCGAGCCCTCGCGGCGGGACGGCTCCGTACGCCGTGCGCCACCGGCGTCAGACCCGCAGGCCCGGCCGGTCCTGCGGGCCGACGGCGATCATCGCGGCGATCCGCTCCGGCGTCACCGCCCGCGAGTACAGCCACCCCTGCCCCGTGTCGCACCCGATCCGGCGCAGCCGCGCCGCCTGCCCCGACGTCTCCACGCACTCGGCCGTGACGGTCAGCCCCAGCCGGTGGGCGAGCTGCACCAGCGCCTCGACGATCGTCTCGTCGGCCGGGTTCGCGTGCGCCTCGTCCTGGAAGCCCCGGACGAACGAGCCGTCCAGCTTGAGCACCGAGACGGGCAGCCGGCTCAGATAGGCGAGGTTCGAGTAGCCGGTCCCGAAGTCGTCGATGGCGATGTGCACGCCCATGTCGCTCAGCGCCTGGAGCGCCTGGAGCGGGCGCCCCGCCGAGCCCATGACGGCGGACTCGGTCAGCTCCAGTTGGAGCAGGTTCGGCGCGAGGCCCGTCTCGGCGAGGATTCCGGCGACGTCCGCGACGAGGTCCGAGTCCCAGACCTGGCGTACGGCGACGTTGACGCTGACGAAGATCGGCGGCGTGCCGGGGTGCGCGATCTGCCACTGCCTGGCCTGCCGGCAGGCGGTCCGCAGCACCCAGCGGCCGAGCTGGACGATCGAGCCGTCCTCCTCGGCGATGGAGATGAACCGATTCGGCGCCAGCGTCCCGAACTGCGGGTGTTCCCAGCGCACGAGCGCCTCCACCCCTCGGACGCAGCCGCCCTCCAGGTCGACCAGGGGCTGGTACTCCAGGGTGAACTCGCCGCGTTCGACGGCCGGGCGCAGCGTGCTCGACAGGGCCTGGCGGGTCATCCGGTGGGCGTTGCGCTCCGGGTCGAACAGCGTCCAGCGGGCCTTGCCGTCCGCCTTGGCCCAGTACAGCGTCGTGTCGGCCGCCTGCATGAGACCCGTCGCCGTCGTTCCCTCGGCGACCCGCTCCACGACGCCGATGGACGCGGACACCGCCAGCCGCTGGCCCGCCAGGTCGAACGGCTGCTGAAGGGCGGTCAGCACGGACTGGGCGAGGTCGGCGAGCTGTTCCGTACCGGTGGAGTCCTCGACGAGCAGCGCGAACTCGTCGCCGCCGAGCCGCGCCACCAGATGGCCGCCGGCCCGGGCGTAGCCGTACTGGTCGGCGCACCGGGCCAGCCGGGAGGCGACGGCGGTCAGCAGCCGGTCGCCGACGCGGTGGCCGAGGGTGTCGTTGACGGCCTTGAACCCGTCGAGGTCGAGGTAGCAGACGCCGATCCGGCCGGTGCCCCCGTCGTCGTACGCCGAGTTCTCCAGCGCGGCGGTGAGGCGCTCGAAGAAGAGCGTCCGGTTGGGCAGGCGGGTCACCGGGTCGTGCATCTGGAGATGGCGCAGCCTGGCCTGAAGTTCGCGCCGGTCGCTGGTGTCCGCGACCGACAGCAGGACGCTCCCGCCGTCCGGTACGGGCGTGGCCGTCACCTCGGCCCACAGCGAGCGCCCGTCGAGGTGCTTGAGCCGGCGCGTGCAGCGGAAGCGGGCGCGCCGGCCGGCGAGGACTTCCAGGTACGCGTGGAAGCTGCGGGCGTCGGACGCCAGGTCGAGCAGGTCCGCGGCGCTCCGGTCGCGCAGCCGGCCCGCTTCGGTGCCCAGGAGTGCGCCCAGGGACGGGTTGGCGGTGACGACGAGGCCCTCGCGGTCCACGACGGCCATGGCGAGGTGCGCGGCGTTGAAGGCGGCCCGGTAGTCGTGCGGCCCGCACGCGTCGCGCGGCGCGGACGCCGCAGCGCCGACGTCGTCACTCACCGTGACGGTCGATCGGATCGTGTCGGGGGCCGAACCGGGTTTTTCGGAGGTTCCGCTCACCGCTCGCTCCCGCGGGGCATTGATCGCTTACAGATGTCGTCGGGGTCGTCGGTGGGGTGGAGGCCCCCCAAGGGGCGGACTCCACGCAGGAAAGTGTGCCGATCATAGAGGCTGTCGGCAGGGCCGTTCCAGCTACGCCGCCGTGATGCGGAGCACCCGAGGGCCACGGACGATCGTTTCTGCACAGGTACGCCTTGCGGTGTTCCTACGTGATCGAATGTGACTTTCCGTGATCTCGTCGGGGTGTCGGTCCGGCGGGTACGTGTGAAGCCCCGGTCACCCGTGTGGGGCAGTGGAACAGGGCATACATCATCAAAACCGAACAATGTGGGTGGCGTGCCCCGTATTTCCGCACCCGGAGGTCGACGTGGTCCGCCAGCAGACACCCGGGGGAGCCGACCGGTCCCGCCGCTGCCGCCGCGAGCGTCTGCGCAGTACGGCCGCCGTCTTCACCTCCCTCACGGCGCTCGCCGCCACCTCGCTCGTCGCGGGGCCGGCCGTGGCGGCGCGGGGCGACGGCCCGTGCGTGCTGACGCGCACCGCGGCGCACCACTCCCTGGGCCTCGACACCTGGAACCCCGCCTACCCCCGGCCCGTGGACACCCTCGACGCGGTCATGATCTTCCTGGCCTTCCCCGACTCCGCGCCCACCACCACCCCGGACGAGCTGGCCGCCGACTACTTCCCGGCCACCAGCGACTTCTTCGAGCGGGCCTCGTACGGGAAGTTCGCCCTGCGGCCGCACCCCCAGCGCGAGTGGGTGGAGATGCCGCAGGACTCCACGGCGTACGGGATAGAGCGCGACTGGGACGCGGGGCGGCGTACCGCCTATCTGCGCGACGCGGTCGCGGCGGCCGACGACCGGGTGGACTTCACGCGGTACGACATCGTCTACCTCGTCGCGGACCCGGACGCGCCGGGCGTCGACTCCGACGCGACGAAGGTCGTGAACTTCGACAAGCCGCTGCACGCCGACGGGCGTGACATCAGGCGCATCGTCACCGTCTTCGAGCAGCACCCGCCGGACCGCAACGTGCTGGCCCACGAGACCGGCCACGTCTTCGACCTGCCGGACCTGTACCACCGGCCGGTGGACGGCAAGGGCGACTGGGACACGTACGTCGGCGACTGGGACGTCATGGGCAGCCAGTTCGGGCTCGCCCCCGAGCTCTTCGGCTGGCACAAGTGGAAGCTCGGCTGGCTGGAGCGCCGGCAGGTGGCCTGCGTGGCGGGCACCGGCCCGACCCACCTGACCCTGGAACCGCTGACGGCCGAGCCGCCGCGGGGCGCGCGGGGCGGCACGCGGCTCGCGGTCGTGCGGACGGGGAAGGGCAGCGTGCTGGCGATCGAGGCGCGCGGCGGGTCAGGCAACGACGAGTCACTGTGCACGGAGGGCGTGCTGATCTACCGCGTGCGCAACGGGGCCGCCTCGGGCGGCGGGCCGATCGAGGTCGTGGACGCCCACCCGGAGAGCGAGGCGTGCTGGGACCGGTCGGTGTACCCGCCGCTGGCGGACGCGCCGGTACGGGAGGGGGAGACGTTCACGGTGCCGGGCGAGGGCACGCGGGTGGAGGTGGCCGACCGCACACGGTCCGGGGCGTGGACCGTACGGATCACGCCGGGGGCGTGAGACCGGCGCGGCCCGCGGACCACGAAAAAGCCCCCCGCTTCCGCGAGGGGCCTTTCCCGTCTGTGCGCCGCCAGGGACTCGAACCCCGGACCCGCTGATTAAGAGTCAGCTGCTCTAACCAACTGAGCTAGCGGCGCCTGCTGACGTCGTAGACATTAGCACCCGGATCGGCGGGAGGAAAAATCGATATCCGGGGCTCGGCCGCCTGGCCGGTGCGGGCCGCCCGTACGCACGCCCAGAGCATCGCCTCGGCGCCCGGCAGCCACGGACGCCGCACGTCAGGGGCGACCAGCCAGCGCGGTCCCGCGCCGGCGGGACCGTCCGGGGCGCTCAGTGGGGGGACCGTCACCGCGTCGCCGGGCCCGTGGCACAGGACCGGCACCGCGGTGGTCCGCGCGGCGCCGCGGCCCCACTGCTCCCAGGCGAGCAGCGAGGGGAGGCGCTGGGCGGTGCCGGGAGCGGTGAAGAGCAGCATGCGGCCCCGGTGGGTGGCGACCGGCCCCGACCCCGGCCCGTCGGCCCATAACCGGTCCAGCATCCGGCGGCCGAACATCGCGGGTGCGCTCACCACGTCGAACACCGATCCGCAGGGCAGGACGCCCGCGTCGGTGGGACGGGACTCCCAGAGCGAGAGCGTGCTGCGCGGGTACGCGGCGGCGGACGCCAGCCAGGCGGCCCCGGCGGCGGTGACCTGGGCGGGGGCGGCGGGGTGCGGGTAGGCGGCGACAGCGGTTTCCTGGAGGACGGTCATGACACCCACATCTACCGGGCGTAGCCGCTCCGTTTCCCAGAGTTGCGGGAAACGGGGACAAGCCGGGGCGCGGAGGAGTATCTTGCCCGCCCGGCATATGCCACAAGCCCGTGACCCCGCCCGCCGGGGGCAGACGGTGGCACCCCTGGGGCTCCTGGTGCTTGTGGGACCACTGGTGCGTGCGGAACTACGGGTTCTTGGGGCCGCGCAGCAGATCGCGGCCGAACTCGACCATCTTCTTGGCGTAGTCCTCGGTCCAGTCGGCGCGCCGGGCGATGTCCGCCGCCGACAGCCGGTCGAACCGCTTCGGGTCGGCGAGCTGGGCGGCCGCGATGGCCTGGAACTCGGTGGCCCGGTCGGTCGCCGTGCGGAACGCGAGCGTCAGCTCCGTGGCACGTTCCAGCAGCTCGCCCGGGTCCTCCATCGACTCCAGGTCGAAGAAGTGCTCGGGATCGGCGGCTGCCTCCGAAGGCTCGAAGAGCAGCGGCGCGGGGCGCAGCCGCCGCTCGGTGCGCTCGGGTTCCGCCATGGGGTTTCCTTCCCTCTCGCGACCACGTGTGCTCGATGGCCACCGTCCATTGTCCCGGACCGTGCAAGTGGGCCTCCGGCGCGCGCCTCAGCCCCGGTACCGCACGCGGTGTTCCGACAGGTGCGCCAGGACCGCGTGGTTCGCCTCCCAGCCGTCCGGGAACTTCACCGTGACGCCCAGCTGCACCGGCTCCGTCGAGGGATGCTCGTCCAGCAGCCCCGCCACCCCCTCCCGGCACACCACCACACACGCGTGCCGGTGCCGGGACGCCAGCACGCACAGGCGGCCGGTCTCCAGGTGGAACGCCGTCGCGTCCGGCCGTCCCGACAGCGGGTGCAGCACCACCGTCACGTCGAACTCCCGGCCCTGGAGACGGTTCGCCGTGTCGACAGCGACCCCCACGACACCGAGGCCGGCCAGCGCCGCCCGGACCGCCGCGGCCTGGTCGCGGTGGGCCGTGCCGACCGCGACGCGGTCCGCCGTCAGCGGCACCGGGTCGGGGGAGCGTTCGCTGACGGCCGCGCCGCCCCGGTCCAGGAGGCGGCGTACGACCTGGGCCACCGCGCCCACCGCCTCCGGGTCCGTGCGCGGTGTGTGGCGGGCCGGCAGCTCCAGCAGGCCCCAGCCCGAAGCGGCCGCCTCGTCCAGCACCCGGTCCGGTCCCGAGCCGTCCGACGCGACCCCGAAGGTGAGCCGCCGGTCCCCGTGCTCCGTACCGCTGCGGAACGGCGTGTACGGGTAGAACGCGTCCGACACGAGCGGCGCCGCCGAGGCCGGCAGCCGCCAGGACACGGGCAGGCGGTGCTGCGGCAGTTCGGGGTTGTGCGCCAGCAGGGTCGAGACCGCGCTCGCCGACGGGTCGTACGACAGCCCGGCCCACTGCTCGGCGCCGACGACGGAGAACGGGTCGAGCTGGCCCGGGTCGCCGACGAAGAGCGCCCGCTCGAAGAGCCCCGCCACGGCCAGCAGGGCGTCCGAACGCATCTGGTACGCCTCGTCGACGATCGCGTGCGTCCACGGCTCCGCGGTCTTCACGTGCGCCCACTTCGCGGCCGTCGAGATCACCACGTCCAGACCCGCCAGGTCGGCGGCCTTCGCGGACTTGCGTACGTTGGCCAGGTCGTCGAGGGCCTTGTCGTACGGGTCGGTGTCGCTGCTGTGGAGGCGGCCGACCGGCAGGTCCGGCGCCTTCTCCGCGAGCCGCAGGACGAGGTCGTCGACCTGCGCGTTCGTCTGCGCGATCACCATCAACGGGCGTCCCGCCGCCGCCAGTTCCAGCGCGGCGCGCACCACGAGCGTCGACTTCCCGGCGCCGGGCGGCGAGTCCACGACGACGCCCCGGTGGGCGCCGTGCAGCGTGTCGTGCAGGATCGCCGCCGTCGCGCGGCCGGCCTCGGCGCCGGGGTCGAAGCGTGGTGCTCCCGGGGGCGGGGGCTGGTTCACGAAGGGTCCTCCGGGGACGTGCGGGCGGGGCGGCGGCCGGTGGCCGCGAGCGCCGGCGGCGAGGTCGCGGGCGTACGGGG
Source organism: Streptomyces sp. NPDC054887 (assembly GCF_053610585.1). NCBI lineage: Bacteria > Bacillati > Actinomycetota > Actinomycetes > Kitasatosporales > Streptomycetaceae > Streptomyces > Streptomyces sp. NPDC054887. Next base: position 16,431 of record NZ_JBSGYQ010000039.1, read on the forward strand.
GACGGGAGCGCGGTGGCTCACAGGATGTCCTCCGCCGTCACCGGGTCGGGGCGCTCCGGGCCGGCGCCCGGCGGGCCGCCGTGGGTCCAGGGCGTCGCCTCGGGCTCGGGCAGCTGCGGGCCGCCGCGCTGGTCGTGCTCGAACAGGGTCCAGCACACGCGCTCGCCCTTCTCCGGCACGGAGCCGGGGGCCGGCTCCTTGCCCCGGCCCATCTTGTCGGTCAGCCGCAGGACCAGGACGCCTGGCTCCTCCTCGTACCGCACGAACTCGGCCGTCTGCGGCCGGCCGTCCAGCGAGCGGTAGACCTTCGCGCGCTCGCCCAGGTGCGGGGCGTCGTCCGTGCGGACGGTGACCAGGGGGCGGGGACTCGGCCGCGCGCCCTCGCTCATGGCCGGCAGCACGTCCAGGACCTCGCTGGTGAACGCCTCGCCCGCCAGCCGGCGCCCGGCCATCACCAGCGGATCGTCGAGTGCCTCCTGCGCCTCCAGCTGCGCCTGCGCGGTCTCCCGCGCGGCGAGCTTGCGCGCGGCGGTCACCGCGTCGTCGCGCCGTGGCTGTGGCGGCTCCCCGGCCCGTACCCGGTCGCGGTGGCCGGTGAACGACCACCGGTCGCGCGTCCAGCGGTCCGCGGCCCGCGCCCCCTGCGGCAACTCCCGCAGCAGGTCGAGACCGCGCCACACCGCGTCCCACGTGGGCCGCATCTGCGCGCCGAGCAGCTCGCGGATGTGCCGCTCGGCGGCGGCCAGTTCACCGAGGTGCCGGTCGGCCGCCGGCCCGTCCTCGGCGGCGGCCAGGGCCTTGCGGGCCCGGTCGTAGCGGTCGATGGCGGGGGCCAGCAGCTTGTTGTCGAACGCCGGGTCGGTCGCCGGACCGGCCGGCGGGCACACCAGCTGACCGTCCGCGTCCCGCTCCAGCTCCGCCCGCAGCGCGGCCCCCGCGCCGGACCCGTCCGCCGCGCCGTACGGATCGATCCAGGCGAGCAGCGCGCCCAGATGCTGGTCCTCCAGGCTCGACTGGCCGGTCGCCCAGTGCCGGCCCAGCAGGTCGGTCGCGGCCAGCAGCAGCGAGGACCCCGGCACCCGGGCCCGCTCCCCGAAGTGCGTCAGCCAGCGGCCGAGCAGCGGGATGTGCGGCGGCGCGGGGTAGGGCGTGTCCGGGTCCTGGTCGGCCGTACGCCGAAAGCGCGTGGATCGCCCCAGCAGCCGTACGTACTCGACGCCCGCGCGGCTCGGCACGATCAACTGCGGCGCGTCGGCGCACAGTTCCACCGCGACCTTGACCCGCTTCCCCGTCTCGGGATCGGTCTCGTTGCGTTCGGCCGCCTCGACGTCGTCGGCGTAGCCGTCGATGTACGGCAGGACGCTCTCGGCCAGCTCCGCGAGGAACGCGAACCGCAGGTCGCGGTCGCGCGGCTGCGTCACGGCGAGCAGCCGCGGAGCGTCCCGGTCGGTCCCCACGAGCGCGCCCAGCGGCGCGCCGGCCTCGCCCGCGGTGGTCAGCGGAACGAACACCATCGGGCGGTCCGACAGATGCCGGTGCCGGACGGTGGCCAGGGGCTGCGCCCGCCCGCTGCGTACGGCGTCGAGCCGCGCGAGCGTGCTGATCAGCGACATGCGGCGCCTTTCTGTCGGCGGTGGACGGGGGAGGGGACCGGCAGGGCACGGCCTCGCGGGCGCGGCGCCCGGCCGGGTACGGGCAGGCCAGGCGGTGTCAGCACCCGGCCTCCGCTCCGGCCAGCGCCTCCGACCGCAGGGCAGCCGCTCTGCGCAGGGCGGCCACCGTCGGGTCGTCCAGGTCGCCCGCCACGCCTTCCGCCGCCGCCAGGACCTCGCCGATCGTCGTCAGACCGCCCAGCTCACCGCGCACGCTGCGCCCGAGCGCCTCCACCGCGCCCGCCGCCCGCGCCTTCTCGCGGCAGTGGAAGGCCAGCTCGCAGGCGGCGAGGCACTCGGGGGCGTACGCCGCGTCGACCGCCTCGACCGCCGCGGCCAGCTCCTCCGCCGGAGCCTCCAAGTCGAAGGTCGTGCCCTCGGGCAGCGCGGCGGCGAGGTCCTCGATGCGGGTCAGGCGCTCCAGCTGGCGCCGGGTCACCGACCGCTGCTTGCGCACGTCGACGACGGACGCCGCCGGCAGGTTGGAGAAGTCCTTGGGGCAGACCAGCAGCACCGCGTGCCCCACCCGGGCGTCCGCCACCTTCGCCGCCACCCGCTCCAGCGCCAGGACGTACACCGCGGCCTGGCGGGCCGCCGCGCCCACCTTCGCCGCGTCCGCCGAGTCGTCGATCATCGGGAACGACTTGATCTCGACGACGGTCCAGTGCCCGTCGGGGTGGACCACCACGGCGTCCGGCTCCAGGTACGCGGGGGAGCCCGCCACCTCGAGGGCCAGCATCGGATGGTCGAGCAGCGACCAGGCGCCGGCCGCCGTGGCCTCGCGCAGCGCCAGCGCCGTGCGGGCCGCCCGGCCCTCCGGGCCCGCCGCCGACAGGTCCGGTACGCGCGTCTCCCCGGGGACGGGCGGCTCGCCGCCGGCGCCCGTCCGCTCGTACAGCAGCCGCATCAGCTCCGTGCCGCCGTCGGCCTTGACCCGGGCCTCGAAGGCGTTGCCCCGCATGAAGGCGAACTGCGACTGGCCGAAGGCGGAGGGGGAGCCGAGCGCCGTCGCCAGCGCCGCCTTGTTCACCCCCGCGCCGTCGAGCAGCGCGCGGCGTCTGCACCCCGGATTGGCGGCCAGCGCCGCCAGCGCACGCGCGTCCATCGGCAGCGGCGCGGCGGACGGGCCGCGCAGCTCAGCGAGCCGCTGCCGGAGCGTCGTCGCCGGCGCCGGCGTCCGCCTCGGAGCCGTCGCCTGCGAAGGCACGCGCGGAGGTGTGGGTTCGGGTCCGCTGCCCAGGGATTCGCTCACCCTCGGAAGTCTCGCATCCGCCACTGACAACGCCGTCGGACACCGCGGACTCCGCCCGGCCGGCCACCGGCGCCGGGCTCGGTGCCACCCGGTCGACCAGTCGCATGAAGGGCCTGGTCAAAGCCGCTCCGAGGCCCATCACACCGGCCCCCGCGACCGCGTCGAGGAAGTAGTGGTTGGCCGTCCCCATCACCACGAAAGTGGTCAGCAGCGGGTACGCGACACCCAGCCACCTCATCAGCGGCGTGCGCCCGTGCCGCCACAGGAGCACCCCACACCACAGCGCCCAGCCCACGTGCAGGCTCGGCATCGCCGCGTACTGGTTGGTCATGCCGCCGAGCCCGCGCGGCGCGCTCGCCTCGGCGCCCCACCAGCCGTACACGCTGTACTGCGCCATCGTGTCGACGAAGCCGTGGCTCGCGTCGAGCAGGCGGGGCGGGCAGGTCGGCAGGAAGGTGAAGCCGACCAGGCCCAGGAGGGTCGACAGCATCAGCCAGGTCCGCGCGGCGCGGTAGTGGGCGCCGCGGCGCCGGAACAGCCAGACGAGGACCGCGGGGGTGACGAGGTAGTGCAGCGACGCGTACGCGAAGTCGGCGGGTATCCCGATCCAGGCGTGTTCCGTGAAGAGCCGGTTGAGGGGGTGCTCGGCGTTGAGGAACAGGAGCTTCTCGGCGCGCAGTATCGCCAGACCGTGCTCGACGGCCGCCGGTTCGCCCCCGCGCACGAGCAGCCGGCCGCCGCTGTAGGCGGCGTAGACGACCACGACGAGCAGCAGCTCGGTCCACCAGCGGGGCCTTGGGCGGGGCGCGGTGTCCTGCATCCGGACGCTCTCCATTTGTCTGCATGTGCGGCCTACGGGCTGACTGGCCACCCTTTCAACCGTACGGTGTACGAGAACACGTGTGCGCACCGGGTACGCAGGTAGGTGGACGTGGAAAACGCCCCGGAGGTTGCCCGTGCGGCACGTGCGCGATGATGGGGCGGGCAGCGTCCTCCGCTGGTGGGGCGCTCCGCACCGCAACCGCAGCACGCCTTCTTCGCACCGCCCAGGGAGACATCGTCATGGCACCGCGCATCCTGCTGGCCCGGCACGGACAGACGGAATGGTCCCTGTCCGGAAGGCACACCGGCAGGACCGACATCCCTCTGCTCGACGAGGGCCGCCGCGGCGCGAAGCTGCTCGGCGAGCGCCTGAACCGCGCGCCGCTGGACGGCCTCCCGGACGCCGAGGTGCGCACGAGCCCGCTCCGGCGGGCGAGCGAGACCTGCGCCATCGCCGGGTTCGGCGACCGCGCGCGGGAGTGGGACGCCCTCATGGAGTGGGACTACGGGGCGTACGAGGGCATGACGCCCACCGAGATCAAGGCCGAGCGCCCCGACTGGTTCATCTGGCGCGACGGGGTGCCGGGCGGCGAGACGCTCCAGCAGCTGTCGGACCGCGCGGACGAGGTCATCGCCTGGGCGCACTCGGCCGACCGTGATGCCCTGGTCTTCGCGCACGGCCACATCCTGCGCGCGCTGGGCGCGCGCTGGCTCGGCCTCGACGTGTCGTTCGCCGCCCGCATCCGACTGGACCCGACGTCTCTTTCGGTGCTCGGCTGGGCCTACGGCGACCCGGCGATCGAGCGCTGGAACGACACCGGCCACCTCACCGGCTGACCCGAGCCCGCCCCACCCGCGCCCGGCCGGTTCCGCTCACCCGCACCGGGCGCGGGCGCCCGGCCTCACGCGGTGTTGCGCGAGGTGGCCGCGTGCCGGGTCAGGAACGGCGCCACCGACGGCGAACGGCGGTGCGGCAGCAGGACGCGGGTCGTTTCGGCCACCATCGTCCGCACGCGGGAGGACTGGACCTCCTCCAGCAGGTCGAGCACGCCCTCGCCCACCGCCGCCGCCTCGTCCGGCGCTCCGGCGCGGGCCAGGTCGTCGGAGAGCTCCGCGCTGTAGAGGGCCAGGTTGCGGGTGAAGTGAGGGTCCTGGAGCGCCGCCGCGCGCCGGGCGTGGCGCGCCGCGCGCGCCCAGTCGCCGAGCGCCGACCAGCACTGGGCTTCCAGGCCCTCCAGTTCCGCCTCTCCGAAGAAGCTCATCCACTCGGGATCGGCCTCCGCCGTGCCGCGCTCGAAGAGCGCCTTGGCGCGGGTGAGCGCCTGTTCGCAGCCGCTGCGGTCACCGAGCCCGGCCCAGCCGCCCGCCTCCCGCAGGGTGAGCAGCGACAGCAGCCGCGGCGAAGCCACGTGCCGCGCCGCGCGCTGCCCCGCCTGGGCCGCCCGTACCGCCTCGCGCGGCCGCCCGGTGTCGCGCGCCAGGAACGCCGAGTTGCTGAACGCGTGGGCCTCCAGCGCCGGATCGCCGGCCACCCGGGCCGTCGCCAACGCCTCCGCGTAGTGGGAGCGGGCGTCGTCGAAGCGGCCCGAGTCGTGCGCCAGCCAGCCCACCGAGAGGGCCAGTTCACCGGCGCCGGTGTGCAGCCGGTCGGCCATCGACCTGCGGGAGGTCGTACTCGCCTCCAGCAGGGCGTAGGCGGTGCGCAGCGGCAGCGCGGCGCGCTTGTAGAGGCCGTCGGCGCCGTGCCGGTCGTCGAGCAGCCGGATCTGGCGCACCGCGTCCTCCACGGCGCTCACCTCGGCCTCACCGACCCGGCGGTGCGCGCCCGCGTGCGCGGACGCGTCCTCCGGGGCGGCGGGGGAGGTGGCACAGGCTCCCGGCGCGGTGCCGAGTCCCAGGGATGCGGCCGCCAGCGTGGCGGTGCCGCTCGTCATGAACGCGCGACGCAGCACGTCGCTCTCCTCGTCGCTGTGGTCAGGGGTCGTGGTGGTGCGCGCCCCCCTGCCACGTACCGTTTCGCGGGCCGAGAAGCCCAGGTCCGCCAGCGTCAGACCGGGGAACATGTACAGGAAGACGCGCTCGTACGCGTAGTTGGGACAGCGGATCTCGCCGGCCTCGACGCGCCCGATGTAGCGGGCGTCGCACGCGACCTGTTCACCGATCTCACGCGCCGCCCTGCGGACCGCGGCGGCGAATTCGGCCGGTGAACGAGACCCTCGCAGTCGGCGGAAGTCGTTGTTCGGCATGACCAAGACCTCCCGCGGGGTTCGCGTGCTTCGGCGGAGCAAAAACGTACCGGCTGTGACGGCTCGGACACGCGGTGTTTCGATACAAACGGGATATCTCATCCACGATCTGCCATGAACTGCCATCCTTTGCGGCGGCGCGGCGCCGTAGCCGTTGACACCTCCGCGCGTTGAACCTTGAGGAGAGGGAGCGCGGCTCCCACTCGAGCGAGGAGGGGTTCCCTTGTTGGAGGCCGACATGGAGATCAGCGGCGCACGGACGGGTTCACGGACCGGCTCACGGTCGACGGCCCGGCACCGGCCCAGCCAGGACTTCAGCGCCGTACCCGCCTCCGGCGCCGACGCGGGCGCGGGCGCCGAACCGTGCGACCTGGTGACCGTCCCGGTCCGCCAGGGCCTCGAAGCGGTGGACATCCTCCGCCGGGCGTCCGCCCCCGCCGTCGGGCCCGTCCTGCACGACGGCTCGTGCGCCACCCTCGGCTTCCTGGTGCCCCCCGGCACCGCCGACGGCTGGGACCTGCCGGGCAGCGCCTGTACGCAGACCTCCGGGCGCGGCCTGCGCCTCCCGGCCGCCCTGACCGGCGACATCGGGGCGGACGCCCCGCAGCCGTTCCCGGAGCCGCCCGTGTCCGGGACCGGCTGGCTGCTGCCGCCCACCGACACCGGCCCGGTCACCGACCCGGCCGTGCTCAGAGCCGCGCTCGGCGAGGCGGCCCGGCTGATCGAAGCGGCCGACCGCGTCCGCTGAGGACGGCTGCGACGCCCGCAGCGCGCGGGCATCGCCGCAGGCGGGAGCCCCGCCGCAGACGCCGGGGAGCCGCGCGGCCGATACTGGCTGCGTGGCAAAGAACAACAAGCGGCGCGAGCGCGCCGCCCCCGAGCCCGTCGTCGCGCGCGTCGACGGCGGACTCGCCGAGCTGATACCCGACCGGGACCGCCCGCGCGCCTGGACCCTGCTCATCGACGGCGCCCCGCAGTCCCACGTCGACCTCGACGACCCCTCCCACCTCGACTTCGCGTACCAGCGCAGGCTCGGCCACGTCATCGACCTCACCGCCCCGCAGGGACAGCCCCTACACGTCCTGCACCTGGGCGGCGGCGCCTTCACCCTCGCCCGCTACGTCGCCGCCACCCGGCCCCGCTCCACCCAGCAGATCGTGGAGCTGGACGCGGCGCTCGTCCAACTCGTCCGCAGGGAGCTTCCGCTGGACGCCCAGGCCCGCGTCCGCGTCCGCTCGCTCGACGCCCGCGCCGGCCTCGGCAAGGTGCCGGACGGCTGGGCGGACCTGGTCGTCGCGGACGTGTTCGGCGGCGCGCGTACGCCCGGGCACCTCACCAGTGCCGAGTTCCTCGCCGACGTACGCAGGGCGCTCAGGCCCGGCGGCTGCTACGCGGCCAACCTCGCGGACGGGCCGCCGCTCGCGTACCTGCGGGGCCAGATCGCCACCGCGGGCGCCGTCTGGCCCGAACTGGCGCTGGCCGCCGACCCGGCCGTGCTGCGCGGCCGGCGCTTCGGGAACGCGGTGCTGCTGGCGTCGGACCGTGCGCTGCCCGTCGCCGAATGGACCCGGCGGGTCGCGACCGACCCGCACCCCGGCCGGGTCGAACACGGCCGGGGACTCGCCGACTTCACCGGTGGCGCCGCCGTCGTCACCGACGCGACCGCGCGGCCCTCGCCCGAACCCCCGGAGTCCGCCTTCCAGTAGGGCGTCCCCGGACGGGAGGTCAGGACTTCACTATCTCGACCGTCGGCGCGTGGTGGTGCCAGGTGCAGAAGACAGAGACACTCGCCGCGCCGCCCGTGAACTCCACCCGGATCCAGTTCGGGTCCTTCCAGACCTGCATCGACCAGCCGGTCGCCGGCGTCGCCGAGACCAGTGAGGCGGACGTCTTCCCCAGGTCGAAGGTGACCCGCCCGCCGTCGGTGCTGTAGCTCTTGACCTGCCCGTCCGCGGGCGCCCCTGACCGCGCGCCGGAGGCCGGCGGGCTGGTCGGACCGTCCGGCGTACGGCTAGGGGAAGGCGTGGCGCGGCCCGGGGTGCCGGTCGGCGACCCCGAACGCGCCGGTGACGCGGACGGCTTCGCCGTGTCCGCCCGCTCGCTCGCGGGACGGCGCGTCGACGACGCCTGCGGCTTCGCGCCCTGCGGCGCGCCGCCGCGCGCGGGCAGGTCGGTGGGGATCGGAAGCGCCTGCGGAGCGTCGTACGCCGTGCCCGACATCACCGTGTGCACGCCCCACCACGACAGCGTGACCGCCGCGCCCGTGGCGAGCGACCACGCGACGGCGTGTACGAATCCTCGTTGCATCGGGGCCATACTGCACCACCCGCCCGACCCCGTCCCAGCGGGACCGGCATCCCCCGTATGGCGTACGGTGCCGCCCATGGCAAGTGTGCTCGTGGTCGAGGACGACCAGTTCGTACGTTCCGCCCTCATCCGGCACCTGACCGAAGCCGCCCACACGGTGCGCAGCGTCGGTACCGCGCTGGAGGCGCTGCGGGAGGTCGCTCATTTCCGTTTCGACGTGGTCGTGCTCGACCTCGGTCTGCCCGACCTCGACGGGTCCGAGGCGCTCAAGATGCTGCGCGGCATCACCGACGTTCCCGTCATCATCGCCACCGCGCGCGACGACGAGGCGGAGATCGTGCGGCTGCTCAACGACGGCGCCGACGACTACCTCGTCAAGCCCTTCTCGGTCGAGCACCTGTCCGCCCGCATGGCCGCCGTGCTGCGGCGCGCCCGTTCCGCCGCGGGGGCCGAGCCGCCGTCCCGGGTGCTCCGGGTCGGCGGTCTGGCGATCGACCCGCTGCGCAGGCAGGCGGAGCTGGACGGCGGGCGGCTCGACCTGACCCGCCGCGAGTTCGACCTGCTGGCGTTCCTCGCCGGGCGGCCCGGAGTCGTCGTACCGCGCAAGGAACTGCTCGCCGAGGTGTGGCAGCAGAGCTACGGCGACGACCAGACCATCGACGTGCACCTGTCCTGGCTGCGCCGCAAGCTCGGTGAGACGGCGGCCAGCCCGCGTTATCTGCACACCCTGCGCGGTGTCGGCGTGAAGCTGGAGCCGCCCCGATGAGGTGGGCCCTGGTCAAGGTGAGCCTGGCCGTCACGGCGATGGTCGTGGTGGCCTTCGCCGTACCGCTCGGACTCGTCGTCAAGGAGATGGCCCGCGACCGGGCCTTCTCCAACGCCGAACGCTGGGCCGCCACCATCGGCCCCACCCTCTCCATCACCACCGACCGCGACTCGCTCGACCGGGCGGTGCAGACCACCGAGGTCGGCATCGAGGGCCGCATGGCCGTGCACGTCCCGGCTTCCGGCGAACCGGGCGGCCGGCCGCTGGAGATCGGGCGGCGGCGGGCGGCGCAGCAGGACCTGGAGACCACGCGGGAGATCGGCCGCGCGTCGATCTCGGAGGTGCCGGGCGGCTTCGCGCTGCTCCAGCCCACCGCGGTCGCCAGCGGGAAGATCGCCGTGGTCGAGGTGTTCGTGCCCGAGGAGGACGTCAGCAACGGCGTCGCCACGGCGTGGCTCGTGCTGGCGGGGGTCGGGCTCGCCCTGATCGTGGGCTCGGTGGCGGTCGCGGACCGGCTCGGGGTACGGATGGTCCAGCCCGCCCAGCGGCTCGCGGGGGCGGCGCACGACCTCGGCGAGGGCAGGCTCGGTGTGCGCGTGCCGGAGGAAGGGCCGCCCGAACTGCGCTCCGCAGCCGTCGCGTTCAACTCCATGGCCGACCAGGTGGTGCAGCTCCTCGCCAACGAGCGGGAACTGGCCGCCGACCTCTCCCACCGGCTGCGCACCCCGCTGACGGTGCTGCGCCTGAACGCCGCCTCGCTGGGCGAGGGCCCGGCCGCCGAGCAGACCAGGGCCGCGGTCGAGCAGCTGGAGCGCGAGGTCGACACGATCATCCGTACGGCGCGCGACCAGCGTTCCCAGACGCAGGGAGCCGCCGGCCACGGACCCGGCGCGGGGTGCGACGTCTCGGAAGTCGTGCGCGAACGCATGGACTTCTGGTCGGCGCTCGCGGAGGACGAGGGCAGGAAGGTGCGGCTCGCGGGCGTCGAACGGCCGGTGCGCATCCCGGTCGCCCGCCCCGAACTGGCCGCCGCGCTCGACGCGTTGCTCGGCAACGTCTTCCGCCACACCCCCGTGGGCACGGCGTTCTCGGTGGACGTGCACAACGGCGAGGACGCCGTCATCGTCCTCGTCTCGGACGCGGGCCCCGGCATCGCCGACCCGAAGGCGGCGCTGGTGCGCGGCAACAGCGGCGGCAGGGACGGCTCCACAGGCCTCGGCCTCGACATCGTGCGGCGGGTCGCGGAGTCCACGGGCGGCGACGTGCGCATCGGGCACTCGGTGCTCGGCGGTACGGAGGTCCGCATCTGGATCGGGCTCGGACTCGACGGGCGGCGCGCCGCGGGCGACCGGAGCGGTCACCGGCTGGGGCGGCGCAAGCGGGCGGGCGCGGTGCCGAAGCGCGTTTCCGGCGTGAAGCTTTAACTGGCTCCCATGGGTTCCTTAACTGCGCCCTAAGATCCGCAAGGGCCGCACCGAACCGGGCATTTGTCCGTTTCGGTCTCGCTAGCGTGCTGCCGCACCCCTACGGCGTGACTCCCGCGCCGTAACCCCCCGGGGCCGTCCCCCTGGGGTTCCCGTAAGCAGAGGCAGGCACGTGATGAGCAGTACGACGCACCGGCGCAGGACGAGCGGCAGGACAAAGGCGCTCGGCGCGGTCGTCGCGGCGGCGGTCGTCGGCGGCGCGGTGTTCGCGTTCACCGGGACGGCACAGGCCGCCTCGGTCGGCGCGGCCTACACCCGGACCAGCGGCTGGAGCGGCGGCTACACCGGCCAGTACGTCGTCACCAACGAGAGCGGCGGGGCCCGCGCGGACTGGACGCTCGAGTTCGACCTGCCGGCGGGCACGAGGCTCGGCTCCCTGTGGAACGCCGAGCACACGGTCGACGGCCGGCACGTGACGGTCAGGCCGGCGAGCTGGAACAAGGACCTGGCGCCCGGCGCGTCGGTGACCGTCGGCTTCGTCGCCTCGGCCGACGGCCGCGGCGAGGCCGGCGACCCCACCGGCTGCCTGATCGACGACGTGAAGTGCTCGGTCGACCCCGGCGCGACCCCGCGGCCGAGCGGGCGCCCGACCGAGAACCCCGAGCCCACCGGCTCCGCGACTCCCTCGCAGCGGCCGACGTCGGCCGCCCCGACGACCGCACGCCCGACGACCGCGGCGCCGACGACCGCCGCACCGACCACGCCGGCCCCCACGACCGCGCCGCCGACGGCCGCGGGCGCGCGGTTCGCCCCGTACGTCGACACGTCCCTCCACCCGGCGTACGACCTGGTGGACGCGGCCGCGAAGACCGGCGTGAAGGAGTTCAACCTGGCCTTCATCACCTCGGGCGGCGGCTGCGCCCCGCTGTGGGGCGGCGTGACGGAGCTGACGGGCGACAAGGTCGCCGGGCAGATCGGCGCGCTGCGCGCCAAGGGCGGCGACGTACGGGTGTCGTTCGGCGGCGCGGCGGGCCATGAGCTGGCGCTGAACTGCGCCTCGGCCGACGAGCTGGCGGCGGCTTACGGCAAGGTCGTGGACGCGTACAAGCTCACCAAGGTCGACTTCGACGTCGAGGGCGCGGCGCTTCCGGACACCGCCGCGAACACCCGGCGGGCGAAGGCGATCGCGCTGCTCCAGAAGAAGCACCCGGGCCTGGACGTGTCGTTCACACTGCCGGTGATGCCCGAGGGGCTGACCCAGCCCGGTGTCGACCTGCTCGCCGACGCCCGGAAGAACGGCGTGCGGATCGGCGCGGTCAACATCATGGCGATGGACTACGGACCCGCGTACAGCGGCGACATGGGCACGTACGCGGTGCAGGCGGCGACGGCGACGCAGGCGCAGCTCAAGGGCGTGCTCGGCCTCTCGGACGCGGCGGCGTGGAAGACGGTCGCCGTCACCCCGATGATCGGCGTGAACGACGTCACCACGGAGATCTTCACGGTCGGCGACGCGACGCAGCTCGTGGAGTTCGCCAGGGAGAAGGGGATCCGCTGGCTGTCCATGTGGTCCTCGACCCGCGACAAGCAGTGCCCGGGCGGGGCGCAGGGCACGGCCGACGCGACGTGCAGCTCGGTCCTCCAGGAGCCGCTGGCCTTCACGAAGGCGTTCGCCGCGTACAAGTAGGGACCGCGTACACGTGAGGACCGCGTACACGTGAGGACCGCGTACAGGTCCGCCTGCGCGTGGGACACAGAAGCAGGGTCGCGGCCGACGCCCCCCTCGGCCGCGACCCCAGGGCGCGCCCTCCGCCGGAACCCCACCCGGCCGGGGGCGCGCCGCACGCTCGTACGGTCGATGAGATGTTGCCGCCCCCAGAGGCCCGGGGCGAGGCTGGGCGGGACGGCAGCGGGCATCCGTGTGCGCGGACGGGACCGCGCCGGCCCTGCTGTGCCGAAGGAGCGAACGCCATGAGGGTCATGCTGCACGCCCACATCGACACCGAGGCCGGCAACGAGGCGATCCGCAACGGCACGTTGCCGCAGATGATGAGCAGGGTGACGGAGCAGCTCAAGCCCGAGGCGGCCTACTTCTTCCCCAGCATGGGCCGGCGGTCCTGCATGTTCTTCTTCGACATGCAGGACAGCTCGCAGCTGCCTCCCATGGCGGAGACGTTCTTCATGGAGCTCGGCGCGGAGGTCGAGATCCTCCCGGTGATGAACGCCGACGACCTCAAGAAGGGCTTGCAGGCCCTCGCGTCCCAGGGCAAAGACTGACCCGTCCCGCCCGGTCGCCGTACGGAGCTATCCGGCGACGTTCGCGTAGACCCGGGTGGCGAACTCGGCGATCTGCTCGTCGCTGAGGTTCTTCGCCAGGTTGGCCTCGGTGATCATCCCGACCAGCTGGTGGCCGCCCTGGACGTCGATGACGGGGAGGCGCTTGATCTGGTGCGTCTCCATGGATTCGAGCGCCTGGTTGGCGTCCGCGTCGGCGTCGATCCAGTGCACGTGACCGCCCAGCGTGCCTGCCTGGACCGTCGCCGGGTCGACGCCCTCGGCGCAGCACTTCACGACGATGTCGCGGTCGGTGATCAGACCGGTGAGCCTGTTGTCGTCGCCGCAGATGGGCAGACAGCCGACGTTCATGTCGCGCATCATCTGTGCCGCGTCGAACAGCGACTGGTGCGCGCCGACGCACTGCACCCCACTCGTCATGATGTCGCGCGCCTTGAGCTGCTTGTTCATAGCCATGATCGTGCATCCTCCCGCGCTCGGGACGTTCTTCTCTCCTCCCTCGATGACAACACGGATGGCCTACGGGCGCCCCTCAGGAGCCGGCGGCCATGGCGTAGTCCCCGAAACCCACCCAGTCGAGCGTGACGCACGGCTCGTCGCCCAGGACCCAGGCGTCGTGGCCGGGTGCGATGGTGATGAAGTCGCCCGGTCCGGCTTCGGCGCTCTCTCCGTCGTCCATGACGACCTTCATCCGGCCGCTCACGACGTAGCCGACGTGGGAGGCCTGGCAGCTGTCGGTGCCGGCGATGGGCTTGACGTGCTTGGACCACTGCCAGCCCGGCTCGAAGACCGCGCGGCCCACCGGGCCCCGGTCCGTGTTGAGCAGATCGAGCCGTCCCTTGCCGTCCTCGAAGGGCCGGGTCTCGTCCGCGGAGTCGAAGTTCCTGCACATCACCACGGCCATGATCATCCGCCTTCCGGTGATCGCGCTGCGTTCCCCGAGTCCTCTTCCAGGCTACGCGCCGGGGGGTCGGCGGTCATTCCTCGGACGCGCTGTCCTGGAGGAAGCGCTCGACCTCGTTGGCGACACCCGACCGGGCGGTCGACGTGCGGGGGCCGGTGCCCGTGGAGCCCTCGTGGACCCCGAGCCCGCCGACCCACACGTAGCCGAACGACGGTTCCTCGTCGATCTTCGGACTGATCTGGATGCTCATGTCCTTGAGGCGCGCGGCGGACGCCGCGACGTAGAGGGTGGCCGTCACCCGGCGCTGCGGATAGAGGTTGAAGTCGTGGATGGCGTCGGCGGCGTACTCGTCGACGAAGGCGCCGTGGCCCGCACGGCCCACGCGCACCTCGTAGTGCTCGGGATGCGAGTTGAGGTCGATCGGGAAGAACGTGGAGCCGCGGTTCTCGAAGGTGACGTGGAAGCCGACGTACGTCAGACCCTTGGCGTCGTCGTGGCGGCCACGCGGCGGCACGGCCTTCTTGATGCCGTGCACGCGCACGCGTAACCCGGCCCACTCCCCGGACTGGTATTCCTGCCAGTCCCCCACCACGTTCGGCACGTCCATGATCCCACCCCTTCGGCTGACGAAAGCCTAGAGCGAACGCGGAACACAGCACAGACCGCCCGGACCGGGCGGAGGGTGCGAGTCCGCATAAATGCTGCGTAGGCCCGGTGGCCGAGGGCACCCGATGCCGGGTCAGACCGTGAACTGAAGGACCGGCACCGGAAGTGGGGTTGCATGTTCGGGTTACGCGAAGGACTCAGGGCAGGAGCCGTAGGCGTCGCGGGAGCCGTCGCCTGTACGGCGCTGGTGGCGTGCGGGAGCGACGGATCGGAGCCGGGCGCCAAGTCGGCCGGTGAGGGGAAGGCCGCGGAGAAGAGCCCCGGGGCCCGGGAGGACGGCACCGCCGCCGTCCGTACGGCGTACGAACGGACCGCCGAGGCCGAGACGGCGCGCATGACGCTGCGCACCTCCGCCGAGGGCCGGACCGTGTCCGCGAACGGCCAAGGTGTCATCGATCTCGCCGAGGGCGACAGCGAGATGACCCTCACCGCCGACGGGCAGAGGATCGAGCAGCGGGTCGTCGACGGCGTCCTCTACCAGAAGCTGCCCGAGGCGCAGCAGGCGAAGGTGCCGGGCAAGAAGCCCTGGGTCAAGATCGACCTGAAGAAGGCCGCCCGGCAGAGCGGCGGCGGCTCCTCGCAGGCGAACGACCCGGCCGAGTCCGCCGCCTTCGCCAAGGGCGTCACCGACAAGGACGTCAGGAAGCTCGGCACGGAGCGGGTCGGCGGCACCGACACGACCCGCTACCGCGTCACCGTCGACGTCGACAAGCTCGCCGGTTCCGGCGACCGCGCCAAGGCCGAACAGCTGAAGAGGCAGCTCGGCCCGACGCTGCCGATGGACGTCTGGCTGGACGACGACGGGCGCATCCGCCGCCAGCAGATCGACATGCGGGTGAACGCGCCCGACGGCGACCGGTCCGGCGGCCCGCGGAAGGCCGAGGTACGGACCGTCGTGGAGTTCAGCGACTTCGGCGCCGAGCTGGACGCAGAGGCCCCGCCGGCCGCCCGGACCGCCGACATGACGGGCAGGGCGACGCAGCAGCAGCGGTAGGCCGCCGCTCTCCCGGCTCGGACAGCCCCCGCCCGCCGGGGACCCGCCTCCCGTCCGGCGGGCCGGGCGGCTTCCCGGCGGCGGCGCGCGCCGCCGGGTGCGGGCCGGCTCACTCCTCCAGTACGGGATAGGGCAGTACGCCCGTCCTGGCGACCCGCGCGTACCACCGCGCGCTCGACTTCGGTGTGCGCCGCTGCGTCTCGTAGTCGACGTACACCGCGCCGAACCGCTTGCTGTAGCCGTACGCCCACTCGAAGTTGTCCATCAGGGACCACAGGAAGTACCCGCGCACGTCCGCGCCGTCCCGCATCGCCCGGCGCACCGCCGCCAGGTGGCCGTGCAGGTAGCGAATGCGGTCCGGGTCGTGGACCGCGCCGCCGTCGCCCGGCTTGTCGTCGTACGCCGCGCCGTTCTCGGTGACCATCAGCGCGACCCCGGGCGCCTCCTCGGCGTACCGCGTCAGCAGGTCGTACAGGCCGGTCGGGTCCACCGACCAGTCCATCGCCGTCAGTTCGCCCGGCGGCTGGTGGAAGGCCACCGTCTCCGATCCCGGCCAGGGGGAGTGGTCGCTGACGCCGTGGCCGTCGTGGCGGGAGCCGTCGCCGCCGGCCGGCGCCGAGACCACCGCGGGGGAGTAGTAGTTGACGCCGAGGAAGTCGATCGGCGCCCCGGCC
Organism: Streptomyces sp. NPDC054887; assembly: GCF_053610585.1. NCBI lineage: Bacteria > Bacillati > Actinomycetota > Actinomycetes > Kitasatosporales > Streptomycetaceae > Streptomyces > Streptomyces sp. NPDC054887. Next base: position 32,433 of record NZ_JBSGYQ010000039.1, read on the forward strand.
GTCGCCGGGTCCCCGTCCTGTACGAACGACCAGTCCGTCAGGTGCGCGGTGTCGGCCAGCAGGTCGGCCGGGTAGGTGCCCCGCAGCATCGGGCCGGTGAAGATCCGGGTCGCCAGGGCGTCGATGCGGCGCTGCGCGTCCAGGTCCTGTGCCGACCGCGTCAGCGGCCTGACCGCGCTCGGGTTGAGGCTCACGCCGATCCGCGCCCGCCCCGGCAGGGCGGCCCGCAGCGCCCGCACGCCCAGACCGTGCGCCAGGTTCAGGTGGTGGGCGGCGCGCAGGGCGGCCACCGGGTCGGTGCGGCCGGGCGCGTGCACACCGGACCCGTACCCCAGGAAGGCGCTGCACCAGGGCTCGTTGAGGGTGGTCCACAGCTCCACGCGGTCGCCCAGTGCCCCGGCGACCAGCCCCGCGTACTCCGCGAAGCGGTGGGCGGTGTCCCGCTCCGGCCAGCCGCCCGCGTCCTCCAGCTCCTGCGGCAGGTCCCAGTGGTACAGGGTGAGGCTGGGCGTGATGCCGGCGGCCAGCAGCTCGTCCGTCAGCGCGCGGTAGAAGTCCAGGCCGCGCCCGTCGGCCGGTCCCCGGCCGGTCGGCTGGACGCGGGGCCACGACACCGAGAACCGGTACGCGTTCAGCCCCAGGTCCGCCATCATCCGTACGTCGTCCCGCATCCGGTGGTAGTGGTCGACCGCCACGTCGCCCGTGTCGCCGTCCCGCACCTTGCCCGGCGTACGGCTGAAGGTGTCCCAGATCGACGGCGTACGGCCGTCCTCGTGCACGGCGCCCTCGATCTGGTACGCGGCGGTCGCCGAGCCCCACAGGAATCCGGGCGGAAAGCTGTCGGTGCCTTCGGTCATGGAAGCGCTCCTGGTGGTGGGAGGAAGTGTGAGAACCCGGGCGTCAGCCCTTGACCGCGCCCTGCATGATCCCGCCGACGATCTGCCGTCCGAAGAGCACGAAGGCCAGCAGCAGCGGCAGCGTGCCCAGCAGGGCACCGGCCATGACGACCGACTGGTCGGGCACGAAGCCCTGTCCGAGGTTGGCGAGCGCCACCTGCACGGTCGGGTTGTCCTGCGTCAGCGCGATGACGGGCCAGAAGAAGTCGTTCCACGCGGCCACGAAGGTGAGCATGCCCAGCACCGCCATCGCGGGCCTGGCGGCGGGGAACACGATGTGCCAGATGATCCGCAGGCTGCTCGCGCCGTCGACCCGCGCCGCCTCGACCAGCTCGCTGGGCAGGGCCTGCGCCAGGTACTGGCGCATGAAGAACACCCCGAAGGCGCTGACGAGGGTCGGCAGGATGACGGCCTGGAGCTGGTCGGTCCACTCCAGCTCGGCCACCGTCATGAACAGCGGTACGACGCTGAGCTGCGGCGGCACCATCATCGTCGCCACGACCAGCAGCATCAGCACGTTCTTGAACCGGAAGCGCAGCTTGGCGAACGCGAAGCCGGCCAGGGTCGAGAAGAGCACCGTGCCCAGCGCGACGGTCCCGGCCACCACCGCCGTGTTCAGCAGGGCGAGCCCCATGTTGGCGTCGGTCCACGCCGTCTGGAGGTTCTTGAAGAGGTTCCCGCCGAACCAGAACGGCGGCGGTGTCTGGGACAGCCGGGTGTTGTTCCGGGAGGCCGCGATCGCCGTCCACACGAGCGGGAACAGCGACCCCACCGTGAAGACGACCAGGACGGCGTACGTGAGGGGGCCGCCGTGGAGGTGGCGCCCGGCGCGGGCGCGCAGCACCGGCTGCCTCGGTTGCGTCGGCTTCATTGGCTCTTCCTCAGGCGGCGCGCGACCAGCAGGTGGATGCCCGCCACGATCAGCAGGATCAGGAACATCGCCCAGGCGATCGCGGAGGCGCGCCCGAGGTGGAAGTTGAACCAGCCCTGTTCGTACAGGTAGAGACCGAGCGTCTGGAACTGGTGGGACGCCCCGCCCTTCTGCCCGCCCGCCCCGCCGAACAGCAGCGGCTCGCCGAACAGCTGTGTCGCGCCGATCGTCGACACCACGACCGTGAAGAGGATCGTCGGCCGCAGCGAGGGAATGGTGACGTGCAGGAACTGCTGCCACCGGGTGGCGCCGTCCAGCGCCGCCGACTCGTACAGGTCGTGCGGCACGGCCTGCATCGCGGCCAGATAGATCAGCGCGTTGTACCCGGTCCAGCGCCAGATGACGATGGTCGACACCGCGATCTGGGACGACAGCGTCCCGCTCTGCCAGTCGACCTTCCCGAGTCCCACCGCGTCGAGCGCCCAGTTGATCATCCCGTAGTCGCGCCCGAACAGCAGCACGAACACGAGCGTCGCGGCCGCGACCGAGGTGGCGTACGGCGTGAGGATCGCGACCCGGAAGAAGGCCGAGGCGCGCAGCCGGTAGTTGAGGAGGTGCGCGATGCCCAGCGCCATGAGCAGCTGGGGGACCGTCGAGAGGATGCCGATCGTGAAGGTGTTGCGCAGCGCGTTCCAGAAGAACTCGTCCTCCAGGAGCCGCGTGTAGTTGTGCAGCCCCACCCACTCCATGTCGTTCGGCGCCGACAGCGACACGCGGTGCAGCGACGACCAGCCCGTGTAGAGGAGGGGGAAGACCCCGAAGGCCGCGAAGAAGACGAAGAAGGGGGCGACGAAGGCGTACGGGCTGTACTTAGTGTCCCAGCGGTAGCGCCTGCTGCGCCACGCCCGCCGGCGCTCGTCGGCCCGCGGCGGTGCGGCCACCGCCGCCGGCGGGTCGCCGGCCGGGACCGCGTCCCCCGAAGAGGGGGACGCGGCCGGACCGGCCTGGTCGGTGTACGGACGCATCAGCCGTCCACCGCGTTGTCGATCTCCTTCAGGGCCGCCTTCCAGCCCTCCTGCGGGCTCTTGCCCTGCTGCTCCACCTGGAGGATGCCGACGTCACCGAACGCGGTGCCGATCTGCTGGTCCTTCGGGCCGATCACCAGCGTGGGGATGCCCTGGGCGGCCTCGGCGAAGAGCCGGCCGGTCGGCGCGTCGCCGAAGTACGGGTTCTTGGCCGACGAGACCACGTCCATCTCGTACGCCGGCGGGGTCGACGGGAAGCTCGCCTGCTTGTCGAAGAGCTTCGCCTGCTGTTCGGGCGCGGTCAGCCAGGCCGCCAGCTTGACGGCCTCGGCCTTGTTCTTGCCGGCCTTCGGCACACCGATGAACGAGCCGCCCCAGTTGGCGGGCTTCGGCGCCGCCGCGACGTCCCACTTGTCCTCGCCCGCCGTGCCGGCCTTCTCCTTGATGTAGCCGAGCATCCACGGCGGGCAGGACACGGTGGCGAAGGAGCCGTTGGCGTACGCCTGGTCCCACGCCTTGTCGAACTGCTTGAGCTTGGCGGTCAGTCCGCCCTGCGCGGCCTGCATGGCCAGGTCCCAGGCCGTCTTCACGGCCGGGCTGTCCTTGTGGATCAGCTCGCCGTCGGCGCTGTAGAACCGCTCCGCGTACCCGTTGTTGACGGCGGCGAAGAGACCGGCCGCCGAGTCGGTGAAGGTGGTGCCCTTCGGGCCGTTCTTCTTGTACCTCTTGCCCGCGTCGACGTACTTCTGCCAGTCGCCGGCCCACAGCTTGCCCACCGCCTCGCGGTCGGTCGGCAGCCCCGCCTTCGCGAAGAGGTCCTTGCGGTAACACAGGCCCATCGGCCCGATGTCGGTGCCGAGCGCGACGGTCCGCCCGTCCTTGGTGGACCCCTGCGCCCATTTCCAGTCCAGCCAGTTCGCCTTGTCGACGCCGGGCGCCTTCGACAGGTCCTCGAACTTGTCCGCCTGCGTGGTGACGATCTCGTTGATGTTCCCGACCTCTATGGCCTGGATGTCCTGGAGGCCGCTGTTGGCCGCGAGGTGCGTGAGCAGCTCCGGGTAGTACGTGTCGTTGCGCTCGGTCACGTCCTCCTTGATGACGATGTCCGGGTTCAGCTTCATGTACTCGTCGTAGAGCCCGGCCTGCTTGTAGCCGAAGACGCCGAAGGTGCCGATCTCGATCGTGGTCTTCCCCTTGGCGTTCTTCGTGCCGCCGCCGGAGCCGCCGGTTCCCTCGTCGCTGTCCTCGGCGCAGCCGCCGAGGAGCCCCGCGCCGAGTGCGACGACGGCGGCCACGACCACCGCTCTGCGACGCGTTCGGGTACTGGTGCGCATTGCGTCCTCCTTTGCCCTGACGTGCCGACCCCCCGGCCAACTGTGCTGCTACGGCCCGCAGTTGCGGCTTCGGCCCGGGCGGGGAACGTGCGGGACGTGTATGAGTCAGGTACGGTGGGAGCGCTCCCATGTGTGATGTGTTGAAGGTTCGCGGCTCCCCGCGGGGGTGTCAAGGTTCCGGACGGCGGATTTCGTGTCCGAGACCGCCATGAGATATTGCGCAGCGCCGGACGGCGACCGGACGGGGTCCGGACGGGGCACAGTATGGGGAGGTCGGGACATGGTGACGCACGGAATCCGGGGCCCGGGGGGCCGCAGGGGCGGGCGGCCGACCCTGGAGGAGGTGGCCGCGCGCGCGGGTGTCGGCCGGGGCACCGTCTCGCGGGTGGTCAACGGCTCGCCGAGGGTCAGCGAGGAGACCCGCGCCGCCGTGGAGGCCGCCGTCCACGAGCTGGGGTACGTACCGAACCGCGCGGCCCGCGCCCTGGCCGCCAACCGGACGGACGCCATCGCGCTCGTCGTCCCGGAGGTCGAGTCCCGCTTCTTCGCCGAACCGTACTTCTCCGACATCGTGCGCGGCGTCGGGGCCGCGCTCGACACCACCGAGATGCAGTTGCTGCTCACCATCGTCGGCAACGACCGCGAGCGCAGCCGCCTGGCCCACTACCTCGCCGGCAACCGCGTGGACGGCGTGCTCCTCGTCTCCGTACGCGCCGACGACCCGCTGCCGGAGCTGCTGGTTCCGCTCGGCATCCCGGCGGTCATCAGCGGCCGCAGATCCGAGCGGGAGCCGCTTCCCTGGGTCGACGCGGACAATGTGTCGGGCGCCCGCCTCGCCGTCGACCACCTCATATCCCGTGGCCGCCGCGCGATAGCCACCATCACCGGCCGGCTCGACATGTACAGCGCCCAGTGCCGGCTCGACGGCTACCGCCAAGCCCTGGCCGGCGCCGGCATCGAAGCCGACGAGCGGCTGGTCGCGCCCGCCGACTTCACCGAGGAGGGCGGCCGGCGCGCCATGACGGAGCTCCTCGACCGCTGCCCCCGCCTCGACGCCGTCTTCGCCGCGTCCGACGTGATGGCGGCGGGCGCCCGCCAGGTCCTGCGCGAGCGGGGCCGCAGCGTTCCCGGCGACGTGGCGCTGGTCGGCTTCGACGACTCGGCCATCGCCCGCCACATGGACCCGCCGCTGACCAGCGTCCGGCAGCCGATAGAGGAGATGGGGCGGGAGATGACCCGCCTACTGCTCGCGGAGATCGAAGACCGACGGCCGACCGGGACGCGCAGGGCCGGCCGGCCGCAGATCATGCTCCCCACCGAACTGGTCGGCCGGGCCTCCTCCTGATCTGAGCGCTCCTGGTCAGAGCGCCGGGTGGGCGTTCTTCATCAGCTCCTGGAACTGCGCCGAGAACCACGCCCCGGAGAGGGGGGCGTTCGGCAGCGCGCCGGACAGGTTGTTGTTGTTCCGCGGGTTGCCGGTGTACGTCGGGTCGCACATCCGGTCGAACCCCTTGCCCTCGTCGTTCGGGATCTCCTTGCTGGCGCCGTCGGACTCGCCCGGCGGCTTCATCCACACGTACGCGTCGATGCCCGCGGCCGGTGCTGCCTTGGGCCGCTCACCGAGTCCCGCCCCCGACTGGTTGCACCAGTTGCCGAGGTGGATGCGCCGGTCGTAGCGGCCGCCGTTGACGTACGTGTCGACGTTGGTCGTCGCGCCCGGTCCGGACGGCCGGGCCGTGCCGCCCCAGCCGTTGCGGGAGGTGTCGATCAGCATGCCGAGGTTCTGGTCGAAGCCGAGCGAGACCAGCTTGGCGCGCATGGCCTGGGCGTACGACAGCTCGTCGGTGTACCGGTTCCAGTCGACCCACTTCGACTGCCGCACGGACACGCCGCCCACCGCGTCCTCGATCTTGAAGTGGTCCTCCTTCAGCGCGCTGTAGTTGGCGGTGTTGACGATGAAGCCGTGCACCTTGGAGACCGTCGAGCCCTCGGCGGTCGCGGCCTGCTTGAACAGCTCGGCCGACGGGCCGAAGTTGTCGTCCCAGCCGAGCCAGCCGTGGTGGCCGGCGTCCACGTAGTTGTAGACGTTGGCGACCGCGCCCAGCTTGTTCAGCGCGTACCCGACGCCCTTGATGTAGTTGCCGTTCGCCTTCATCACGTCGCAGTTCGGCGTGGCGGTCGGGCGCGGGGTCACGTTGGTGACCAGGTTGGGCAGGGAGTCGATCTCGACGGTCGTGACGATGCGCAGGCCCGCGTACTTCGGGTCGGCGAGTATCGCCGCGATGGGGTCGATGTACTGCGTCTTGTACTTGTCGATCTCGGTGGGGCCCAGTTCGCCGTTGGAGGCGAGGGCGGCGCAGTCGCGGCCCGGCAGGTTGTAGATCACCAGCTGGACGACGAGCTGCCCGGAGCCCTTCTGCCGCAGCGCCTCGTCGAGGTGGTCGCGCAGGCCCATGCCCGTGCCCACGCCCTCGATGGCGGCCGTGCGGTCCAGCCAGACACCGGTGGGCTGGTCGGCCACTCGGGAGCCGCCGGGCTCGGCGGCGGCCTTCGCCGACCACTCGGGGTTCACGTAGCCCTTGGCGCCGCTGTACGGGTTGTCGACGCGGCCGGACGGAGGATCGGTGGGCGGGTCGGTGGGCGGGTCGGTCGGGCCGCCGGAACCGCCGTTGCAGGTGACGCCGTTCAGCTTGAACGTGGCGGGCACCGCGTTGGTGCCGCTGTAGGAGCCGTTGAAGCCGAAGGAGGTGGAGCCGCCCGTGGCCAGCGAGCCGTTGTAGGACACGTTCTTGGCGGTGACGGCGGCCCCCGACTGGGTGACGGCGGCGTTCCAGTGCTGGGTGACCCGCTGGTTGCCGGCGTACGTCCACTCCAGCGTCCAGGAGCTCAGCGGGTCACCGGTGTTGGTGACCGTGACGTTGGCGCCGAATCCGGAGTCCCACTGATTGGTGACCTTGTAGTCGACGGTGCAGCCGGGAGCGGCGGCCCCTGCCGACGTGGTCATGGCGGTGGCGGTGGCGCCGGTCGCCGCGAGCAGCGCGCAGGCGGCCAGGAGAGCTGTGCGGCGCCGGGTCGGCGCTGCTGTGGTGTGACTCATGTCCGGGGGGAACCTTTCGGTCGAGGGCGCGCGGGCGGTCGCGCGGCCCGGTGCTTCATGCGGTGGGTGTGCCGTTGTGGTCGCTGATCAGGGCCGGTCCCGGGGGGCGGTTCCAGGTGTTCCGGGTCCAGCCGTCGCGCTCGTACGGGCGTTGGATTCGGGTCCGGACACGGTTGCCGGCAGAGATCGGCAACCGCCTTCCGGTCGTGCTTGCAGGCATTCGCGACCGGGATCCGGAAAACAGATGCGTATTGCGCGTGCGGCATCGGTTTTTCCGGCAGCCCGGCGTGAATGTCGTGGAGGCGCGCGGAATTGCCCCGTGTACGGGCCGTGCGTTCAGTGGAGTCCGACGACCGGCGTCATTCCGTGATCGATTCCTTGATCGCGTCTCGACGCGGCGCACGAAAGCACGGACGGCCGGGACCGGCGGGCACCCGCGTACTCCGATTCGAGGTCGCCCAGGCGCCCGTCAGGAATCTCCGGGCCCTGTGCGCGCCGGAACCCGTCGCCGGAGCGGCTGACTCCGAGCAGCCGGCGGGGACCGGCCGTTGACCCCGCTGTGGCCGGTGACGGTCCCGGCGGCGGTGACCGGGGAGGGCGCAAGGTACAGACGCGGGGGTGGTCGACGTAAAAGTGATCGCATTCGAGCGACTCCCTGCTGATCGGCAGCGCCTTTACGGCACCCGACGAACGGAATCGCTCCCACTGGTTTCATCGGAAGGTAGCGCCAACCAGTGAATTGGGCCAGGGGGCATGGAGAACTTCTGCTGTCGAATTAATTCGACAGTTCGCTCTTGTCTTTTCCCTTGACACGCATTGCGCCCCGCTCGACGCTTGGGAGCGCTCCCACTGGTTCAAGACTTGTGCGTTCGATCCACCGGACCACCACCCCCACGGACATCAGGAGAGCCGTGACGACAGCCACCACCAGGGGCCTGATCGCCCTCCGATCCCGCAGAAGGCCCGCGCCGGCCGCCGACCCCGGAGCATGACGGCGGGGGCGGCCTCAGCGGCCGAGCGCGTACGGCTTCCGTGTCGCCGGGTGCACCACGACCACGAACGGATCCCCGTACGACTTCCCGGCCCGGCCCCGCCCCCTCTTCGGCGACGGCCCCGCCATCGCCTTCCACGCCCGGTAGACCTCCACCGCTTCCGCGTACCGCGGATCCACCCACTCGCGCACAGCACCCTCGCCCTCTCGCATCCCCCGACGGTACGGTCGCGGACGAACGAGAACAGCCCCACCCCGCAATCCGCCCCCGAACGGGGGAAGTCAACGCCGGGCGAGCCTGCCAGGCCGCGGCGCTCCACGGCACCGGTTCCACCCCGTACCGGCGGCGGGCCTTCCGGCGAGGTGGGATGTCCGGGCTTCGACTCGCCCAGCAAGAAAGCCCCGGCCGCCCACGCCCGGCGCGGCCTGACCGGGGCGTGTTTCAGCCCTTCGGCGCGGGCACTACGAATGCCCTCGCCGGTTTGCGCTGCGGGTCCCGTGAGTCCGGTTGCTGTGCGCGCTTCCACGCCGCGATCAACGACGCGTACCGCGGGTCAGTCCATTGCTTGTCCACAGTTCTCCCTTCTGGTCGCAGCGTAGAGGGTCGGTCAACTGGGCCTGGGAATGATCACGATGGTGCCGCCGTCGTCGGAGTGCTGGCACGACGCTTCGACGGGGATGCTTCCGTCGGTGGGGGCCGTCCACATCTCGGGGCGTGGGATGTACCCAGCAGAACGGATGGCGTCCTCGGTGCGTAGCAGGCTGTCCATGCTGCGGTTGTCGGGGTCGGGAGCCTCGGGCGCGTGATGCACGAAGAACCCGAGGCGGGCGGCGACGGTGGCCTTGACCCGCGTGTGCAGGATCAGGGAGTGCCAGCCCGCGTCGACTACGCGCGACGGTGCCAGGCCGACGGTGGGATTGGCCGCGCAGGCCGCCTCAAACTTCAGCGCCTCCAGGGTGATGGCCTCCGCTACGTCGTACGCCATGCCGGGGTTGTTCCGTTGAACGGTCGCCGCAACGGTGCGGAGGTCTTCTGGGTTGATCAGGTCGCGGGCGTCCCGCGTCGCAGGTGCCTCGGTCGCGTCAATCATGGTTGGTACCCCTTCTCGTAGTGGTTGAGGCGCGGGAACTCGTCTCGGACCGGCGACCTCTCCAGGCCGTGGCGGCCGTGGCGGGCGGTGGAGCGCAAGGATCGGTGCGAAGTCCTCCGGCGTGATCGGCGGCCCGTGCCACAGCAGGGTGACGCCGTGCTCGTCGCAGCGGGCGCCGACTTCGTCTTCGTCGGGGACCTCATGGCCCCCTTTCGGGCACACGGTCATCGCCGCGCCTCGCGTGCCGCTCGTCGCAGTCGCGCGCCGTCCTCGCAGCCGGTGTCCGGGCACCTCGGGCAGTCCGCGCAGTGCGCGAGGAGTTCGCGGTACTCGCTCTCTCCCCTGTGGTTGTCGCATTTCCGGGGGAACCACTGTGTGACGTCGTCGAGGAGCCGGATCCGGCGCGGGCCGAGGTCGACTGCTGTTTCCGGTGACAGGACGATCCCGCAGAAGACGCAGTCCACGCCTCGCTGTTGGCGCTGGGACAACGTCTCCGGCGGTGGCACTGCCGAGTCCGGCACAGCCCTACCTCCCTGTCTCGTCGGAGTGACAGTCACTGTGTTTGCTGTACGACCCGTGCTCACAGGTCGATGATGGGCGCGCACGGTAGCGGCGTAATAGGCCACCGCGCGGCCATGCCTGGCCACGTGGCGGCCACGGCCGGAAGCGTGAGTGATGACACCTCAGACTGGGGCCATGGAACGGAACGACGCCTTACGAGCCGCCCGGCTGCGTCGCGGGTGGCGAAGTGTCGAGGCGGCTGCGACCGCGCTGCAAGCCCACGGTCAGCAGCTGCTCGACGACCCGCATTTCACCGTGTCCGCCAGGACATGGCGACGCTGGGAAGGCGGGCACCCGGGCTGGCCGGCGGAAGTGACGGCGATCGTCATCCACGACGCGCTCGGACGGTGGCCCGAAGACCTCGGCTTCGCCTCGCCACCGGGGTGGATCCGTCCCGAGCGCCACGAAGAGCACGATGTGAACCGTCGCGCGTTCGTCTCCGTCACGGCTGCCGCGCTCGTCGCCGGACCCATGGCACCGCAGCACGTCGACCCCGCCCTGATCGACTATTTCGAGCAGCAGTTGGAGGGCCATTACCGGGCGGACATGCTCCTGGGCCCTCACGACCTGATCGGCACGGTGTCCGCTCAGTACCAGCTGATCGACAAGTTGACCCGATCGTCGGCAGGCGCGACCCGCCGTGGCCTGCTCCGCGTCGGCGCCGCCTACGCCGCGCTTGTCGGCTGGCTGTACCAGGACGCAGGCGACATGGAAGGCGCCGCGTTCTGGCGCGGGACCACGCAAGAGATCGCGATGCGGTCGCGCGACCCGCAGCTGATCGGTTACTCGCTGGTCAACCAGGCACAGGTGCGGACGGATCTCGCGGACGGGCCCGCCGTCATCGATCTCTGCGAAGCCGCGCTGGACGACGCCGGACGGCTGTTGCCGAAGGTCCGGATCATGGCCATGCAGCAGCAGGCCCACGGTGCCAGCCTCACGGGGGACCGGACCGCCGTCGACCATCTGATCGACCAGGCCGAGCGGATCATCACTCGGGTCGACGACAACCTGCCCTGGGGGAACGCCTGCCGACGGACACCCGGATACCTCGAAGTGCAACGCGCAACGTGCTACGGCCGCCTGGGGCTCGGGTCTGAGGCAGGGCAACTTTGGGAGCAGGTGCTCCAGGTCGTGCCCCGGACCGCACGTCGTGATCGCGGGGTGTACCTCGCGCGGCACGCCACCGCGGCAGCGGCCGCACGCGAGCCGGACCAGGCGGTGGAGATCGTGCGGCAGGTACCGCAGATGGCTGTAGAGACGCGGTCGGCACGGATGCTGCGGGAGCTGCGCGGCCTGGAGCGGGCGATGCGACCGTGGCAGGATGCCTCGATCGGCCGGGAACTGGATGAGTTGCTGGCCCCGGTGACCAAGAGGGGATGACGTGGCTCAGGGACTGGAACCGCTGACGGACCACGAGATAGCGGAGCGCCTGGAGCATCTGCCCGGCTGGGAGCAGGTCGGGAACGAAATCAGCCGCCGGTACGACATCCGGTATCACGCAGGCGTGGCAGTCATCGTGCATGTTGCGGACCGCGAGCGCCGGATCCAGCACCACGCGGACATCGACCTGCGAATCGACCATCTGCGATTCGGCATCACCACGCACGACGCAGGCCACGTGCTGACCGCAGCAGACTTCGACCTGGCTGCCCGGATCGACGCCATCGTGCAGGCACACCAAGCGATCCCGATCGACTGACAGCCGGCGTACACAGGCGTCCCGTGTGTGGGCCGATGCCCCCACATGGGGCGTCATGCGGATGTGAGGGCGAGCACACCGGGGGCCCGACGCGGCGCCGGACGGCGTTTCGGGTACGAAGAAGCCCCGGGCTGTTTTCACAGGCCGGGGCTTGATCGTTCAGGGTGAGTGACGGGACTTGAACCCGCGGCCACCTGGACCACAACCAGGTGCTCTACCAACTGAGCTACACCCACCGTGGCCGGTCGTTTCCGACCGGCTGAGAAAAAGTGTACAGGGTCTGGGAGGGTGCTCGCGCCAGGTTTAACCGGGGCCCACCGGACGGCTACTCCGCAGGCAGGACGTGCTTCGCGGCGATTCTCTTCGCCGTTTCGGAGTCCGGACCGGGCTGCGGCACGAAGACCGACTCCCGGTAGTAGCGCAGCTCCGCGATGGAGTCGCGGATGTCGGCGAGCGCCCGGTGGTTGCCGTTCTTCTCGGGGCTGTTGAAATACGCCCGCGGGAACCAGCGGCGGGCCAGCTCCTTGATCGACGACACGTCCACGATCCGGTAGTGGAGGTACGCCTCCAGCGTCGACATGTCGCGCAGCAGGAAGCCGCGGTCGGTGCCGACCGAGTTTCCGCACAGCGGCGCCCTGCCGGGCTCCTTCACGTGTTCGCGCACGTACGTCAGGACCTGCTCCTCGGCGTCGGCCAGCGACGTGCCGCCGGCCAGCTCGTCGAGGAGGCCCGAGGCGGTGTGCATCTGCCGCACCACCTCGGGCATGGTCTCCAGGGCCGCGTCCGGCGGGCGGATCACGATGTCCACCCCGTCGCCGAGCACGTTGAGCTCCGAGTCGGTGACCAGTGCGGCCACCTCAATGAGTGCGTCGTCCGTCAGCGAGAGCCCGGTCATCTCGCAGTCGATCCACACCATGCGATCGTTCATGTGTCTCACCCTACGGGGCGTTCCCGCTGGCCGGGGAGCGTCGGACGGCCGGGGGTGTAGACGTCGGAGCCGGGTTTGCCCGGCTCCGTGACCGCCGAGGCGGTCGCCGACAGGCCCGGCTGCGTACTGGCCGCCGCCGCGCGCCTGGCCTGCTGCGGCACCGCGTCCCCGGCCTGGGTGGCCGCGGACGGGCCCGGGTGGGCCTCGCTCTGCGGGCGCCGGGCCCGGTACGCCGCCCGGTACGCCGCCGGGGACGAGCCGAGCTGCCGCCGGAAATGCCCGCGCAGGGCGACCGGCGAACGGAAGCCGCACCGGCCCGCCACCTCGTCGACCGAGTAGTCGGACGTCTCCAGCAGACGCTGCGCCTGGAGCACCCGCTGAGTGATCAGCCACTGCAGGGGAGCGCTCCCGGTGAGCGACCGGAAACGCCGGTCGAACGTGCGACGGCTCATGTAGGCGCGCGCGGCGAGCGTCTCCACGTCGAACTGCTCGTGGAGGTGCTCCAGCGCCCAGGCGACGACCTCGGCGAGCGGGTCGGCGCCGATCTCCTCAGGTAAAGACCTGTCGAGATAGCGCTCCTGGCCGCCGCTCCGGCGCGGTGGCACGACGAGCCGGCGGGCCAGTGCCCCCGCCGCCTCCGTGCCGTGGTCCGTGCGCACGATGTGCAGGCACAGGTCGATGCCCGCCGCCGTGCCCGCCGACGTGAGCACGTCGCCGTCGTCGACGAACAGCTCGCGCGGATCGACGTGGACGGACGGATAGCGCTTGGCCAGCGTCGGCGCGTACATCCAGTGCGTGGTGGCCGGGCGGCCGTCGAGCAGCCCCGCCGCCGCCAGCACGAACGCGCCGGTGCACAGCCCGACGATGCGGGCCCCCTCCTCGTGCGCGCGGCGCAGCGCGTCGAGGGCCTCCGGCGGTGGCGGCGACGTGATGGACCGCCACGCCGGTACGACGACGGTGCCGGCCCTGCTCATCGCCTCCAGGCCGTACGGTGCGGTCAGTTCGAGCCCGCCGGTGGTCCGCAGCGGTCCGTCCTCGCCCGCGCACACCAGAAGCCGGTAACGGGGTACTCCTGCGTCCTGCCGGTCAATGCCGAACACAGAGAGCGGGATGGAGCTTTCGAAGATGGGGCCGCCACTGAAGAGCAGTACTGCGACGATCTCCCGGCGGCGGCGTCCGGAGAGCTTCCGTGCGGCCTCCGGTACGGCAGTGGAGTCCTGGCTCATGACGCTAAGCCCCCCTCGGTGTTCGCGTCCTCTCGGTCCTGCACGTTTCCCCTCGGTCCTGCATGAATCCCCCGCCGTATATACCCATGATCGAATCTACTGTGTCCCGTGGCGCCGGCGTGACAACTTCGGCATTCGGCACTATGTCGACAAGACAACTTGGCGCGAAGCATTCGATCACGAAGCGTTCCACTCGCGAGCCCCGCAGGGAAGTACGCATCCCGCTCATGGCCCGTCCCCGTAGGGTGCATTGGCCGGAGTCGGTCCTTTCATGCCTGGTGGTACGGGGGGTGGGAGGGCATTTCGCCAAGGGTGGGGTCACGGCCAGAAGTTGGCTGAAAAGCAATGGGTCCGTGCGTACGAAACCCTCATTCGTCCGGAGCTCCGGGCCCCGCGTGACGCCCGCCCCGGCGCGCTCGCGCCGGCCCCGTCCGCGTCCGCCCGGGCTCCCGCGCCGCCGCCTCGGCCGCGACGCGTTCGGACCGGCGCAGCAGCACGCGGCAGGCGGCGGTCACGGCGGCGAGCCCCAGCGCGGCGGCGGCCGCGCCGCCGACGGAGGTGCCGTACAGGACGAGCACGACGGGGACGAGTGCGCAGCTGAACGCGGCCCAGCGGACGAGTCCGCCGACCGCGTCGGCGGGGTGGGGCCCCCGGGGCGCCGGGGCCGGCGGCCCGGCCGTCCGGCGGTGGCCGCGCGGCGCGGGGACGGGTGCGGTGGCGGGGCCGGTCGAAGGTCCGGGCACGGCGGCTTCCTCACGTACGCGGGTGGGCCGTGCCTAACGGACGGTGGCCGTCAGGGGTCACTGAGGGGTCCGTCTGTCGAGACGGCTGTAGGGGGCAACCGGCATTGCCTTACGCTCCGGGCTCGTGCATGCTCCCTGAAACGCCGTGCGAGGGACCGGCGGGCACTGGGCAGGAAAGGAGTGTCGCCGTACCCTTGGGGGTATGGGCTTGGGAAGATGATTCCCAGACACAGTTCACTGTTCAAATTGTCGTAGCTTCCCTCAGTAAGAGCGACCCCTCCCCAGAGGACTTCTCGCCGAGACACTCATGGCCGGTCACGAAATCCCCGAACCCGCGGACCGCAAGCAGGTCGTCGATCCCCTGGACGACCTCCGGGCGGTGGAACAGACGCGCCATTCCTGCGACCCCGCCTTCCGGCACGGTGTCGTCGTCGGCTTCGACGGCTCCACCTCCAGTGAGCGGGCGCTTTCCTATGCCATCGGCATGGCGGTGCGGTCGGGCTCAGGCCTGATCATCGTCCATGTCGCGAACCGGCTGCCGACCACGGTCTGGGCGGGCTGCGAGCCCCCGGTCTTCGTGGACGTGCCGGATCACCGCACCGAGGTGCTGGGCCTGGAGCTGGCCTGCGCCGACTACCTCGCCGAAGTGCCGTGGATCCTCGTCGAGCGCGGCGGCGACATCTGCCACGAGCTGGAGGAGGTCGGCCAGGAGTACTCGGCCGACGCGATCGTGGTCGGGTCGACCCACGGCATCGTCGGGCGGATCTTCGGCTCCGTCGCCGGCCGGCTGGCGCGGCGCGCGCAGCGGCCGGTCATCGTGATCCCGTAGCGCACGGGACCACGACGACGCGGCGTCCGGCTGCTACTCGACCGTCACGGACTTGGCGAGGTTGCGCGGCTTGTCGATGTCGCGACCCATGGCCAAAGCCGTGTGGTATGCCAGGAGTTGAAGCGGAATGCCCATGAGGATCGGGTCCAGCTCCGTCTCGTTCTTCGGCACCACAATGGTGTGGTCGGCCTTTTCCTGCTCGCGGTGCGCGACCGCCAGGATCCGGCCGCTGCGGGCCTTGATCTCCTCCAGCGCCGCGCGGTTCTTCTCCAGCAGCTCGTCGTCGGGCACGATCGCGACCGTCGGCAGCGCGGGCTCGATCAGGGCGAGCGGGCCGTGCTTCAGCTCGGAGGCGGGGTACGCCTCGGCGTGGATGTAGGAGATTTCCTTCAGCTTGAGGGAGGCCTCCAGGGCCACCGGGTAGCCCCGGACGCGGCCGATGAACATCATCGACTGGGCGCCGGCGTACTCCTCGGCGATCTTCTTGATGTCGTCCTCGGTCTCGAGGATCTCGGCGATCTGGGCGGGCAGCTTGCGCAGGCCCTCGATGAGGCGCTTGCCGTCCGAGACGGACAGGTCGCGGATGCGGCCCAGGTGCAGCGCGAGCAGGGCGAAGGCGACCACGGTGTTGGTGAAGCACTTCGTGGAGACGACGCAGACCTCGGGGCCGGCGTGGACGTACATGCCGCCGTCGGCCTCGCGGGCGATCGCCGAGCCGACGACGTTGACGACGCCCAGGACGCGGGCGCCCTTGCGCTTCAGCTCCTGCACGGCCGCGAGCACGTCGTACGTCTCACCGGACTGGGAGACCGCGACGTACAGGGTGTCGGGGTCCACGACCGGGTTGCGGTAGCGGAACTCGGACGCCGGCTCGGCGTCGGCGGGGATGCGGGCGAGCTCCTCGATGAGCTGCGCGCCGATCATGCCCGCGTGGTACGAGGTGCCGCAGCCGAGGATCTTGACCCGGCGGATGCCGCGCGCCTCGCGGGCGTCCAGGTTGAGGCCGCCCAGGTGCACGGTGGAGAACCGGTCGTCGATGCGGCCGCGCAGCACGCGGTCCACGGCGTCGGCCTGCTCGGAGATCTCCTTGTGCATGTAGGTGTCGTGGCCGCCCATGTCGTACGACTCGGCCTCCCACTCCACGGTGGTCGGCGTGGCCGTCGTGCGGGAGCCCTCGGTGGTGTACGTGCGGAAGTCGTCGGCCTTGAGGGTGGCCATCTCGCCGTCTTCGAGGGTGACGATCTGGCGGGTGTGCGAGACGAGCGCGGCGATGTCCGAGGCGACGAACATCTCCTTCTCGCCGATGCCGAGGACGACCGGCGAGCCGTTGCGGGCGACCACGATGCGGTCGGAGAAGTCGGCGTGCATGACGGCGATGCCGTACGTGCCCTCGACGTGGCGCAGGGCCTCGCGGACCTTCTCCTCCAGCGTCACGGCCTGCGAGCGCGCCACGAGGTGGACGAGGACCTCGGTGTCGGTCTCGGAGAGGAACTCGACGCCGTCGGCGACCAGCTTCGCGCGCAGCTCGGTGGCGTTGTCGATGATGCCGTTGTGCACGACGGCGACGTTGCCCTCGGCGTCGAGGTGCGGGTGGGCGTTCTCGTCGCTCGGGGCGCCGTGGGTGGCCCAGCGGGTGTGGGCGATGCCGGTCGTGCCGGCGAAGCGCTTGGGGACCCTGGCCTCCAGGTCGCGGACGCGTCCCTTGGCCTTGACCATCTTCAGGCCGCTGGCCTTGGGGCTCGTGATCACGATGCCCGCCGAGTCGTAGCCGCGGTACTCCAGGCGCTGGAGCCCTTCGAGCAGCAGGGGGGCGACGTCACGCTTGCCGATGTAACCGACGATTCCGCACATGAAGTGTGTATCCCTCGAGTCGTTGAGAGTGGGTGCTCAGCCGTAGACGATGCGGCGCAGCTGCCGGAGCGAGAGTTCCGGCGGCGCCACGGCGCGGTGCGGCATCTCGGCCGCGATCCGCTCGAAGATCTCCGCGTTCACCAGGCCGCCGGACTGGAGCTCCCGGTGGCGGCGGCGCACGAAGTCCTCGGCCGTCTCGTCGAAGTACGCCAGTACGTCGAGCACCACCCGGGCGGCCTCACCGCGCGGGAGCGCGGTGCTGCGGACCAGGTGGTCGATGAGGTCGTCGTACGGGGACGACGGGCGGCGTTCGAGCACCCGTAGATACTGCGGGGGATCCGGGGTGTACGCAAGAAATCTGCCCGCTATCGGGCAGGATTCTCGTCACAAACGGAAAAGCCCAGGTCGCGGCTGCTGACGCGGCGGGCGCTCGGGGGCGCTTCGGGGGGCGCTCGCCCGGCCGCGCGGGGCGACACAGGGCGGCCGAGTGGTCTACACCCTTGACCCCGGAGGGGGCGCGCGATACGCATGGTGACCGTTCGCCTGCACCATGCCACTGTTGCGAAGCCCCGCCGAAGGGACCGCCCGTGAGTCAACGCAGAAGGATTCCAGGTCTGTTCGCCCCGCTGCTCCTGGTCGTCGCCGCCGGCGCGGGCAGCGTCGCGGCCGCTCCGGCCGCCGCCGAGCAGGCCGCCCGGGCGAGACCGTTGAGCCAAGTGGTTCCGGCGCCCGCCTCCGTGTCCGAGGGCGGGCCTTCTTACGCCCTGACGGCCCGCACGCGCATCCGCGTGGACGACGACTCGCGGGAGGCGCGGCGCATCGGCTCGTACCTCGCGGACATCCTGCGCCCCTCCACGGGCTTCGAGCTCCCCGTCACCGAACGGGACGCCAGGGACGGCATCCGGCTGCGGCTCGGCTCCCGGGACGCCTCGCTGGGCGACGAGGGGTACCGGCTGGAGTCCGGCCGGCACGGCGTGACCATCACCGCCCGCCGGGCCGCCGGGCTCTTCCACGGCGTCCAGACGCTCCGTCAGCTGCTGCCCGCGTCCGTGGAGAAGGACACCCGGCAGCGCGGGCCCTGGACGGTCGCGGGCGGCACGATCGAGGACGCGCCGCGCTACGGCTACCGGGGCGCGATGCTCGACGTGTCCCGGCACTTCTTCGGCGTCGACAAGGTCAAGACGTACATCGACCAGATGGCGCTGTACAAGATCAACAAGCTGCACCTGCACCTCTCCGACGACCAGGGCTGGCGCATCGCCATCGACTCCTGGCCGCGCCTGACCACGTACGGCGGCTCGACCCAGGTCGGCGGCGGCCCCGGCGGCTACTACACGAAGGCGGACTACCGGGAGATCGTGCGGTACGCCGCCTCCCGCCACCTGGAGGTCGTCCCCGAGATCGACGTGCCCGGCCACACCAACGCGGCCCTCGCCTCGTACGCCGAACTGAACTGCGACGGCGTCGCGCCGCCCCTCTACACGGGAACCAACGTGGGCTTCAGCTCGCTGTGCGTGCCGAAGGACGTCACGTACGAGTTCCTCGACGACGTGGTGCGCGAGATCGCCGCGATGACGCCCGGCGAGTACCTCCACATCGGCGGCGACGAGGCGCACTCCACGCCGCACAAGGACTACGTCGCCTTCATGGACAAGGCGCAGGCCGTCGTCGGCGAGTACGGCAAGACGGTGATGGGCTGGCACCAGCTCACGGGCGGCAACCCGGTCGAGGGCGCGGTCGCGCAGTACTGGGGCCTCGACCGGACGTCGGCCACGGAGAAGGCGCAGGTCGCCAACGCCGCGAAGAAGGGCACGAAGCTGGTGCTGTCGCCGGCCGACCGGGCCTACCTCGACATGAAGTACGACAAGAGCACCCCGCTGGGCCTGTCCTGGGCCGGGTACGTCGAGGTGCAGCGCTCGTACGACTGGAACCCGGGGGCCTACCTGCCGGGCGCGCCGGCGGAGTCCGTCCTCGGCGTGGAGGCGCCGATGTGGTCCGAGACGGTGTGGACCAACGACCAGGTCGAGTACATGGCCTTCCCGAGGCTGCCGGGCATCGCCGAGCTCGGCTGGTCGCCCGCCGCCACGCACGACTGGGACGCGTACAAGGTGCGACTCGCGGCCCAGGGGCCGCGGATGTCCGCGCTGGGCATCGACTACCACCGCTCGCCGCAGGTGCCCTGGCCCGCGGAGTAGCGGCGGGCGGCGGATGGTGCGGCGGGCGTCCGTGAGGGCCTGGGACACGGGCGCCCGCCCGTCCATGCGTCCCGGTCAGGCGGGTGCGTACCGCGCGATCGGGTTGTCGAGGGCGCCGACGAGCTGGAGGGCGCCCGCCGGGTCCTGGAGGTCGACCATCTGCTTGTTGTTCCGCAGCTGGAGCCGGTTCAGGCAGGACAGCGCGAACTCGGGCGCGAACATGTCGTACTGCGCGAACTTGTCCGCGAGCTCCGGGTGCGCCTTCTGGTAGTCGGCCACGCACTCCGCGACCGCCCGCCAGAACGTCTCCTCGCCGACGACGCCGTCCGTGTCGAGCGTGGCGCCGAGGAAGCGGAAGAAGCAGTCGAAGACGTCGGTGAAGATCGACAGCAGTTTCATGTCCTCCGGCACCTCGGCGCGCACGCGCTCGACGGCGGGCGGCAGCACCGCGTCCGGGTCCATCACGCAGATCTCCTCCGCGATGTCCTTGAAGACCGCCCGGGTGACGACGCCGTCCTCGATGGCGAGGATGACGTTCTCGCCGTGCGGCATGAAGACCAGGTCGTACGCGTAGAAGCTGTGCAGCAGCGGCGTGAGGTACGCGTGGAGGTAGCGGCGCAGCCACTCCTCGGGCGCGAGCCCCGACTCAGCGATCAGGGCGCCCGCGAAGGATCCGCCGTCGTCGTCGGTGTGCAGCAGCGACGCCATGGTGGCGAGGCGCTCGCCCGGCGCGAGCGACGGGACGGGGCTCTCGCGCCAGAGCGCGGCCAGCATCTTGAGGTACGGGGAGCCCTTCGCGGTGGCGGCCTCGTACTGGCGGTGGTGATAGCCGATGGCCGCGCGCTCGCGGATGATCGTCAGACCGGTCGCCCGGAAGGTGTCGTCACCCGCGATCAGGCCGGCCAGCCAGTCGTTGATGGCGGGCGTGGCCTCCATGTAGGCGGCCGACAGTCCGCGCATGAAGCCCATGTTGATGACGGACAGGGCCGTCTTCACGTAGTGCTTCGCCGGGTCGCTGGTGTTGAAGAAGGTGCGGATCGACTGCTGGGCGAGGTACGTGTCGTCGCCCTCGCCGAGGCAGACGAGGCGGTGCTGGGCGACCTCGGCGGAGAAGGTGACGGACAGCTTGTTCCACCACTGCCAGGGGTGGACCGGGATGAGGTAGTAGTCCGCGAAGTCGAGGCCGAGGCCGGACAGCGTCGCCGCGAACCGGTCGACGGTCGACTCGCCCAGCTCCTCCCGTACGAAGCTCTCGTAGTCGAGTCCCACGCCGGCCGTGAAGGTGGCGTGGTCGCGCCGGGCGGCCAGCCAGATCAGCCGGACGGGGGCCGCGGTCTCGGGGGCGTACGCGCGGTACTCGTCGATGCCGAAGCCGAGGCGGCCGTTGTTCGCCACGAAGCACGGGTGGCCCTCGGTCATCCCCGTCTCGACCGCCTGGAAGCCGGAGCGGCTGAGGGCGTCGGCGGAGACGGGCGTCTTCGTGAGCTTGTACGCCGTGCCGGAGAGGGTGGAGCTGATCTCCTCCAGGTAGACGGGGAGGATCTCCGGGCTCAGGCCGAGCGCCTCGCGCAGCTCGATGAAGAACTCGAGCGCGTCGAGGGGGATCTCGGCGCCGTGGCGGTGGCGGGTGATGGAGTCGGCGGCCACCTGCCAGTGGTCGAGCGCGTGGCGGCGGGCGGCGAAGCGGTACTCGGTCGCGCCGTCGTCGGAGCGGACGGAGTACCGGTCGTCGCCGAGCGGCTCGGGCGTCAGCAGGCGCTCGTGCGAGAACTCGGCGAGGGCCTTGCGGACGAGCAGGCGGCTCGCGCGGGCCCAGCGCTCGGGCGTGAGGTGGGTGACGGCCTCGGCGGGGGACAGGGCGGTGGAGGTCACAGGGCGGCTCCCACGGCGGCGTTGAAGCTCTCCCGCGTGCAGATGCTCAGGTACGCGTCCTTCTCCGGCTTGGCGATCTTCTCGACGATCTCGAAGCCGACGGCCTCGTTCAGACGGTGGACGGCGGTGTTGCGCACGTCGGGCTCGACGACGACACGGCGGGTGGCCGGGTCGGCGAACAGCGCCTCCATCACCGCGGTGATCACGGCGCGGGTGAAGCCGTGGACGGGCGTGTCGGTCGGCGCGACCAGGAAGTGCATGCCGACGTCGCCGGGCCGGGAGTCGAACAGGCCCACGAGTTCGACGTGGGCAGGGTCGTAGCGCTCCATGAGGAAGGCCGGCCCGCCCTCGTGCTCACCGATGAAGGCGTCGTGGTGCTCGGAGGCGCATATCGCCATGTACTCGCGCTCGACGTCCGGCAGCGAGGCGTCCTGCATCATCCAGTACGCGGCCTTGGGGTGGGTGACCCAGCCGTGCAGCAGCCGCGCGTCGGCGAAGGGGTCGAGGGGGCGGATCGTGAACTGCGGCGTGCTCATACGGCGAACTCCTGGAAAGCGATGGCCTTCTCGACCGGGTAGTACTCGGAGCCCAGCAGCTCACGGATGATGAAGGCGTTGCGGTACGCGCTCATGCCCAGGTCGGGCGAGGTGATGCTGTGGGTGTGGACGGCGGAGTTCTGGAGGAAGATGCCGCGTCCCGTCGTGTCGATGCTGTAGTTGCGGGCCACGTCGAAGCGGCCGTGACCGTCCCAGCGGATCCGGTCCCGTACGCCCTCCAGGAAGGCGGGCGTGCGATAGCGGTAGCCGGTGGCGAGGACCAGGCCCTCGGTGGTCAGCTCGAAGTCCTTGCCCTGCTCCTCCTGGCGCAGACCGAGGGCGTACGTACCGCTCCCGGCGTCGTAGCTCGCGGTGTCGAGCGAGGAGTTGGTGAGCAGGCGGGTGGGGACGGGGCCCTTGAGGCTCTTCTGGTAGAGCAGGTCGAAGATCGCGTCGATCAGCTCGGAGTCGATGCCCTTGAAGAGGTTCTTCTGCTGCGACTCCAGGCGGTAGCGGGTCTTCTCCGGGAGCGCGTGGAAGTAGTCGACGTACTCCGGGGACGTCATCTCCAGCGTGAGCTTGGTGTACTCCAGCGGGAAGAAGCGCGGGGAGCGGGTGACCCAGTTGAGCCGGTAGCCGTGCACGTCGATCTCGGACAGCAGGTCGTAGTAGATCTCCGCCGCGCTCTGGCCGCTGCCGACCAGGGTGATGGACTTCTTCGCCTGGAGCGCCGCCTTGCCGTCGAGGTAGCGCGAGTTGTGGATGTAGTCGCCGCCGAGGTCCTGGCAGGCGTCCGGGATGTACGGCGGGGTGCCGGTGCCGAGGACCACGTGACGGGCGCGGTAGGTGGTGTCCTGGGTGCGCACGGTGTACAGCTCGGTCGCGGCGTCGTACTCGACGGAGGTGACCGTCTGGTTGAAGCGGATGCTGCTCAGCTTGGCGGCGGCCCAGCGGCAGTAGTCGTTGTACTCGGTCCGCAGCGGATAGAAGTTCTCGCGGATGTAGAAGGAGTACAGCCGCCCCGACTCCTTCAGGTACTGGAGGAAGGAGTACGGCGAGGTCGGGTCGGCCATCGTGACCAGGTCCGACATGAACGGCGTCTGGAGGTGGGCGCCTTCGAGGAACATCCCGGCGTGCCACTCGAAGTTGGGCTTCGTCTCCAGGAAGACACCGTCGAGCTCGTCGATCGGCTCGGTCAGGCAGGCGAGCCCGAGGTTGAACGGACCGAGTCCGATACCGATGAAATCGAGAGGCGCGAGGGACTCAAGAGGCGTGGACAAGGGACTCTCCCAGGTACTGCTCGGCGTGGCCGGCGATGAGGTCGAGGACGGCAGCGATGTCGGTCAGCGTCGTCTCGGGGTTGAGAAGGGTGAATTTCAGGTAGTGCTTGCCACCGACCTTCGTCCCGGCCACCACGGCGTCGCCGGAGGCGAACAGCGCCTTGCGGGCGTACAGGTTGGCGCGGTCGATCACCGAAGGGCTGGTGACGTCGGCCGGGATGTAGCGGAAGACGAGGGTGGAGAGCGTGGGCGTGACGACGACGTCGTAGCGCGGGTCGGCGGCCAGTAGCTGCCAGCCGTCGGAGGCCAGGTCGCACACCTCGTCGAACAGCTCGCCGACACCGTCCGCGCCCATGGTCCGCAGGGTCATCCACAGCTTGAGGGCGTCGAAGCGGCGGGTGGTCTGGAGGGACTTGTCGACCTGGTTGGGAATGCGCTCCTCGGCCATCCGGCGCGGGTTGAGGTAGTCGGCGTGGTACGTCGCGTGGCGCAGGGTGGCGCCGTCGCGGACCAGCAGCGCGCTCGAACTCACGGGCTGGAAGAACGACTTGTGGTAGTCGACGGTGACGGAGTCGGCGCGCTCGATGCCGGTCAGCAGGTGGCGGCGGGTACGGGAGGCCAGCAGGCCGCAGCCGTACGCGGCGTCGACGTGCATCCAGGCGCCGTACAGCTCGCACAGCTCGGCTATCTCGGGCAGCGGGTCGATCGAGCCGAAGTCGGTGGTGCCGGCGGTGGCGACGACGGCCATGGGGACCAGGCCGGCCTGCGCGCAGCGGGCGAGTTCCTGGGCGAGGGCCATGGTCTGCATGCGCTTGTCGCCGTCGCAGGGGATCGCGACGACGGCGTCGGGCGAGAGGCCGAGGAGTTTCGCGGACTTCTGGACGCTGAAGTGGCCGCACTCGGAGGCGAAGACGCGCAGCTTCGAGAAGTCCTCGGTCTTGGCCTCCTCGCGGGCGAGGAGCAGGGCCTGGAGGTTCGACTGCGAGCCGCCGCTGGTGAAGACGCCGTCGGCGTTGGTCTCGGCCTGCGTGCCGAAGCCGATGCGGCTCGCCGTCCAGTCGACGAGCCGGCGCTCGATGAGGGTGGCGCCCGCGCTCTGGTCCCAGGTGTCGAGGGAGGAGTTCACCGCGGAGAGCACGGCCTCGGCGGCGACGGCGGGGATGACGACCGGGCAGTTGAGGTGGGCCAGGTAGCGCGGGTGGTGGAAGTAGACCGCGTCCCGGAGGTAGACCGATTCGAGTTCGTCCAGGGCGGAGGTGACGTCGCCCAGCGGCTGGTCGAGGTCGATCGCGTCGAAGGCCGGGGCGAGCTGCTCGGGGGTGATGCCGGTGAACGGCCTTCCGGTCGCGGCGAGTTTGTCCGCCACCCGCTCGACAGCTGCGGTGGCGGTCTGGCGATACCGCTCGGCGGTCGTGTCATTGAGCAGGTGTGAGCGCATCAACTGTCTCCGGGTACGGGATTCAACTGCCCTCCGAACAGGAGAGGGGGGCGAGGGCCGTTGTTAAAGTAAGGTTAGCCTAACCTAACTTCAATGCGCAACGAACCCTCGCCCCCCGGGGCGCAGTTGTGGTGGTGCCGGGCGGCCTACGCCTCGTCCTCCTCCGCCCGCTCGCGGAGCTGCTCCTCGCTCAGCCCGCGGCGCCAGTAGCCCACGAACGTCACGCGCTTGCGGTCGAACCCGCGCTCCTGGACGAGATGGCGGCGCAGCGCCCGTACGCACGAGGACTCACCGGCGATCCAGGTGTACGGCGTGCCCTCGGGCAGCTCCTCCGCCGGCACGGCGCGGACCGCGTCCAGCGCGGAGGGCGCGTTCTCGTCCCGTACCAGCCAGGTGATGTCCGCGTCGGCCGCCGTGGTCAGCTCCAGGCGGTCGTCGGCGTGCGGGACCTCGATCCAGACCTTGGCCCTCGTTCCGGCCGGCAGCCACTCCAGGGCGGCGGCGGCGGCCGGCAGAGCCGTCTCGTCCGCCCACATGAGGACCCAGTCGGTGTCCTGCGGCGGCCGGAAGCGCACGGCGGTGTTGTCCGCGACGGCGGGACCGAGCACCACGACGCGGTCGCCGGCGCTCGCCCGCGCCGCCCAGCGGCCGGCCGGCCCGCCGTCGCCGTGCAGCGCGAAGTCGATGTCGACCTCGTCCGCCGGGGCTCCGTCGGCCGCGCGGCGCTGCTCGCGCAGGGTGTACGAGCGCATGACCGCCCGTACGTCGTCGGGCAGCGCGCGGTACGAGCCGAACCAGTCGGGATCGGTCTCCGGCGGCAGCACCGGCTCCGCCTGCCCCGGATGCGGCAGGAACAGCGAGAGGCTCTGGTCACGGCCCCCGGAGGCGAAGGCCCGCAGGTCCTCGCCCGCGAACGTCACCCGGAGCATGGTTGTGCTGAGCCGGCGCGTCCGCACGACCGTCAGGCCGAAGAGACGGAACGGAACGGTCGCGGTCTCTTCGGCGGTCTCGGCCCGGGTCATCGTCAGGCGACCTTCTTGGCCTTCTCGATGGCCTCGGCGAGGTCCTCGAGGATCGGCGCGCACTTGTCGTAGGAGTAGATCGGCTCCGTGGTGCGCGGGATGACCTGGCCGGCCTTGACGGCGGGCAGGCGCGTCCAGGTCGGCTTGTCCTTGAGGGCGGAGGGCTGGAGGACGGCGGTCCGGTTGTCCATCATGATGATGTCGGCCTTGTACTTGTCGACGTTCTCCCAGCTCAGGCTCTCGAAGAAGCCGGCCGCGTCCACCTTCGGCTCGACGAACTTCACGCCGAGCTCCTGGAAGTAGAGCGTGTCCGCCGACATCTTCGCGAGGGAGACGTAGAAGAGGTCCGGGCTCGCGGAGCCGATCATGACCTTGACCTTCGGGTTGGCCTTGGCGGCCTGGCGCAGGCGCTCGGCGGCCTTCTCGAAGCGGGCCTTCGCGTCGGTGGTCTTCTTGCCCTTGACGTCCGCGCCCAGGGACTCGGCCAGGTCGGCGTGGCGCTGGATCGCCTTGGGGATGGTGGTCTCGGCGGCCCACAGGGCGACGCTCGGGGCGACCTTGAGGATCTTCTTGCTGGACGCCTCGGGGACGTACCAGAGCTTGTCCTTCTCCCACATGGCGGTGACCAGGAGGTCCGGGTCGAGGCCCACGTACGCCTCGACGTTGAACTCGTCGTAGGCGTTGCCGATGATCTTGACCTTGTTGATGTCGAGGTCACCGGCCTGGACGTCGGCCTTGCCGTCGGCGGTCTTGGTCGGGCCGAAGACGCCCTTGACCTCGACGCCGAAGTCGTGGAGCGCGGCGGCGACACCGGTGAACGCGACGATGTTCTTGGGGGTGGCGGGGCTCTTCACCGTCTTGCCGCGGTCGTCCTTGAACGTCCACGGGCCCGACTTCCCGGCGGCCTTGTCCTCGCTTTTGGCGGAGGTCTCGCCGCAGGCGGTCAGCGCGGCGCCGATGCCGAGGGCGCCGCCGACGGCCAGCAGGCTGCGGCGGGAAAGGTGGGAAGCTCGGGCGTGAGGCATGACGGTGTCTGCTTTCGTACGTGCGGGGTCCACCGGGGGACGATTCGAAGGTAGGTTAGCCTAACCTCACGGGCTGTCCAGCGGGTGGTTCGTGGTGCGGGCCGGGAGCGGCGGAAGGCGTCCGCAACAGCCCTTGCGGCCCGGGGTGTTGCCGCTAGGCTGCGCCGATGCTCTCGACGGCCGGGCGGACCGCGGCACGGCGCCGGCTTCCTCCGGTGGCCGTGGACGCCGTCCTCGCCCTGTCGTACGTGGGCGTCAGCCTGTTGCTCGGCCACGAACGGCCGCCGCCCGGATGGCGCCAGATGGACCAGGCCGGGGTCGCGCTCATCTGGCTGGTCAACCTGCCGCTGGTGGTGCGCAGGCGGTGGCCCGTCCCGGTCGTCGTCGCGCTCTGCGCGGTGTGGATGTGGTACATCCACCTCGGGTACTGGCCCGTCGTCAACTCGCTCGGCTCGCTGATGGCCCTCTACACCGTCGCCTCCCTCCGTCCGCCGCGCACGACGGCCGCCTGCGCCGCACTGGTCGGCGTGGTGTGGTGGTACGGCGGCTGGGCCCGCGAGGGCGGTTCCATGCCTACGGTGATCGCCCAGAGCGTGGTGATTCCCGCGGGCATCTGCTGGTTCGGCTCGGCGGCGCGCCGGCTGTTCGAACGCAATGCACAACTGGTCGTGCTGGCGGCCCAGTTGGCGCACGTGCAGGAGGAGCGGGCGCGGCGCGCCGTCACGGACGAACGCGTCCGCATCGCCCGTGAACTGCACGACGTCGTCGCCCACCACCTCTCCGTCATCTCCGTCCAGGCGGGACTCGCGCAGTACGTCGTCACGTCCGACCCCGGCACGGCCGAGAACGCCCTGCGCACGGTGGGCGAGACGACGCGTGAGGCGCTGCGCGAGATGCGCAGGACACTGTCGCTGCTGCGGGCGGACGCGGACGAGGACGAGGAGGACGGGAGCGCGGGGGAGTTCGCCCCCGCGCCGGGCCTCGGGCGGCTGGACGAGCTCGTCCAGCGCGTACGGGACGCCGGGGTGCCGGTGCGGCTGCGGGTCACGGGCCGGGAGCGGCCGCTGGCGCCGGGAGCGGAACTGTGCGCCTACCGGATCGTCCAGGAGGCCCTCACCAACGTGCTCAAACACGCCCGTACCGCCCGGTGCGTGGAGGTCGTGGCCGCCTACCTGCCCGACGAGGTGCGGATCACCGTCACCGACGACGGCGGCTTGGGCGGGGGAGGCCGCGACGGGGGCCGGCGCGGCGTGGACGACGCGGACGGGCGGGGTGTTGGGGACGGCCGTCGGGATCGCGCCACAATCGGCGCCGGGCACGGCCACGGCTTGATCGGCATGCGGGAGCGCGCGAAGCTCTACGGCGGGAGTCTGTCCGCCGGACCGCGGCGCGAGGGAGGATTCGAGGTCGGACTCGTACTGCCTGCCCCGCCCGCGCCCGCCGTGCAGAGAGGGGGCTGATGGGCCGGGGAACGCCGGCTCGGTGAAGGAGCCGACCGCAGTGACCACGGTGCTCGTTGTCGACGACCAGGACCTCATCCGCGCGGGCCTCGCCGCGCTGCTGCGGGCGGCGCCGGGAATCGAGGTGGCCGGCGAGGCGGCGGACGGCGAGCAGGCCGTCCGGCTGGCGTCCGCGCTGCGGCCCGACGTGATCCTGATGGACATCCGGATGCCCGGCATGAGCGGCATCACCGCCACCGAGCGCATCCTCGCCGACGCCGGCGAACCGCCGCCCAGGATCATGGTGCTGACCACCTTCGACCTGGACGAGTACGTGTACGCCGCCCTGCGGGCCGGGGCCTGCGGCTTCCTGCTCAAGGCGGCGGGGCCGGAAAGGCTGCTGGCCGCCATCGAGGTGGTCGCCGCCGGCGACCTGCTGTTCGCGCCCACGGTCACGCGCCGGCTCGTCGAGTCGTACCTGCACTCCCCGCTGCTCCGCGCCGCCGAGTCCGCGCACCCGGACCTGTCCGTCCTCACCTCGCGCGAACTGGAGGTGCTGCGCTTCGTGGGCACGGGTCTGTCGAACGCGGAGATCGCCGCGAAGCTCGTCATCAGCGAGTCGACGGTCAAGACCCACCTCAACCGGACCATGACGAAACTGGCCCTGTCCAGCCGCGCGCAGGCGGTGGTGGTCGCCTACGAGACGGGTCTCGTCGTGCCGGGCGCCCCGGACCCGCGCTGACGGCTCCCCCGCCCCCCCGACGCTTCCCCGGACGGCCCCGAACGGCTCCCGCGCTGGGCGACGCGGGCGTCGCGGCGTACCGCCGTAGTCCACCCGCGGATCAACCCTGTGGTCGACGCGCCCGTCCCCGCGCCCGTCCTAGGCTCTCGCACTGCCGGCGCGGGGACGGGGGACACGGGGTCCCGCGCCGGCACATTCATGCCGAGACGAGGGGGACGACGACCATGGACCCGTACGCGAGACCCTTGTTCAGCCGCAGGCGCGCCCTGGGCCTGCTGGCCGCGACCGGCGCGCTCACCGCGCTGCCGGCCACCGCCCCGCGGGCCGGCGCAGCGCCCGTTCCGGCGTCCGCGCGGGCGACCGCCTTCGTGGGCGATCCCGTGCACTACTGGAACGGCGTCCTGCTGGACGTGTTCAGGAAGCAGACCGGGGTCGGGCCCGGCCCGCTCGCCCGGGCCGCCGCGATGACCAACGTGGCGATCTTCGACGCCGTCAGCGCGTACTACAACACCTGGTACCGGATGAGGTACCGGCCCTACCTGGAAGCGCCCAAGTACTCCGGCGCGCCCTTCCAGCAGGGCCCGGACGAGCAGGAACGCGTGATCGGGTTCACGGCACGCGACATCCTCGTACGGCTGTTCCCGGCCGAGAGCCTGTTCGTCAACCAGCGGTTCAAGGACCGGTTCGGCAACGACTGGACGGCGTTCGACATCCTCAAGCCGCTGGTCGCCGAGCCGACGGCCAAGCGCGTCTGGGACCACCGCGTTCTGGACGGGTCGAGCACGGAGGACGCGTACAGCCTGGACGGGAAGCCCGGCGCCTGGCGGCCCACCGGTGGGGCCTCCTGCGCCCAGGAGAGCGACGCCGTCGACCCGCACTGGGGGCGGGTGCAGCCGTTCGCCATCCCGGCGGGCGCCCATTTCCGGCCACCCACGCCGGAGCGCTTCGCCACGTACGAAGCCCTCGTCGCCAGCGAGGAGTACCGGCAGCAGGTCGAGGAGGTCCGACGGGTCGGCTCGGCCACCGCGTCGCTCGCCGACCGGGACGCCGACAAGACCGCGGCGGCCTGGTTCTGGGCGAACGACGCCGACCGGACGTACAAGCCGCCGGGGCAGCTGATCGACCACACCCGCGTCGTCGCCGCGCAGCGGAACCTGGACACGTACGAGAACGCCCGGCTGTTCGCGCTCCTGTCCGTGGCGCTGGCCGACGCCGCCATAGCGGAGTGGGACGTCAAGTACCGTACGGAGATCGACCTCTGGCGGCCGGTCTCCGCGATCCGCGACGGCCTCGGCGACACGTCGTGGCAGCCGCTGGGCGCCACGCCCTGCTTCCCGGCCTGGGCGTCCGGGCACGCCGCCTTCGCCGGTGCGTGGGGCACGATCATGCGGGCGTACTTCAAGACCGACGCGATCGCGTTCGAGGGCAGGACCGACGACACCAAGTCGCCGGTGCGCGCGCGCCGGTTCACCGGTTTCCGCCAGGCCGAGGAGGAGAACGCCATGAGCCGCCTCTACCTGGGCGTGCACTACCGCTGGGACGCGACCGACGGTCTGCGGCTCGGCCGCGACATCGGGGCCCACGTCTTCGCGAACAGGCTCCAGGAGATCTGAGCCCGGCCGTCAGGACGTCAGCCGGTCAGCCCCAGCTCGCGGGCGATCAGCATGCGCTGCACCTCGCTCGTGCCCTCGCCGATCTCAAGGATCTTGGAGTCGCGCCACATGCGGGCCACCGGGTACTCGTTCATGAAGCCGTAGCCGCCGTGGATCTGCGTGGCCTCGCGGGCGTTGTCGACCGCGACCGTGGAGGAGTACAGCTTCGCGAGCGCCGCCTCCTTCTTGAACGGCTCGCCCTGGACCAGGCGCGACGCCGCGTCCCGCCAGCCGACGCGGGCCATGTGGGCGCGCATCTCCATGTCGGCGATCTTGAACTGGATCGCCTGGTTGGAGCCGATGGGCCGGCCGAACGTGTGCCGCTCCTTCGCGTACGCCACCGACTCGTCGACGCAGCCCTGGGCGAGGCCGGTCGCGAGGGCCGAGATGGCGATGCGGCCCTCGTCGAGGATGCGCAGGAACTGGGCGTACCCCCGGCCCTCTTCGCCGAGGAGGTTGGCGACCGGGACGCGTACGTCGGAGAAGGACAGCTCGCGGGTGTCCGAGGCGTTCCAGCCGACCTTGCTGTACGGGGCGGCGACGGTGAAGCCCGGGGTGCCGGACGGGACGATGATCGCGGAGATCTCCGGCTTGCCGTCGGGCTTGCGGCCGGTCACGGCGGTGACGGTGACCAGCCCCGTGATGTCCGTGCCGGAGTTGGTGATGAAGCACTTCGAGCCGTTGATCACCCACTCGTCGCCCTCGCGGCGGGCGGTCGTCTTCGTGCCGCCCGCGTCCGAGCCGCAGTCCGGCTCGGTCAGGCCGAACGCGCCGAGCACCTCGCCCGAGCACAGGCGGGGCAGCCACTCGCGCTTCTGCTCCTCCGTGCCGAAGCGGAAGACGGGCATCGCGCCGAGCGAGACGCCCGCTTCGAGGGTGATGGCCACGGAGGAGTCGACGCGGGCCAGCTCTTCGAGGGCGATGCCGAGGGCGAGGTAGTCGCCGCCCATGCCGCCGTACTCCTCCGGGAAGGGCAGGCCGAACAGGCCCATGCGGCCCATCTCGCGGACGATCTCGTACGGGAACTCGTGGCGCTCGTAGTAGTCGCCGATCTTCGGGGCGACGACGTCGTGCGCGAACTCCTCGACCGTGCGGCGGAGTTCTTCGTGCTCGGGAGAGAGACGGTGGTCGAGGGACATGGCTACGACTCCTTGTGGGACAGGGCACGCACGGTGCGGGAGGGGCTGGGGCGGCCCAGCCGTTCGGCCATCCACACGCTCGTGGCGGTGAGGCGGCCGAGATCGACCCCGGTTTCGACGCCGAGGCCGTGGAGCATCCACACGAGGTCTTCGGTGGCGAGGTTTCCGGTGGCGCTCTTCGCGTACGGGCAGCCGCCCAGGCCGCCCGCGGAGGCGTCCACGGTGGTGACGCCGTGCTGGAGCGCGGCGAGGGTGTTGGCCAGGGCCTGGCCGTACGTGTCGTGGAAGTGCACGCCGACCGCCGGGGTGGGGACCCTGGCCTCGTTGAGGGCGGTCAGCAGGGCCAGGACGTGCCCGGGGGTCGCCACGCCGATGGTGTCGCCGAGGCTCAGCTCGTCGCAGCCGAGGTCGAGGAGCGCCTTGGCGACCCCGACCACCTGGTGGACCGGGACCGCCCCCTCCCACGGGTCGCCGAAGCACATGGAGAGGTAGCCGCGCACGTGGACGCCGTCCCGCCGCGCGCGGGCGACGACGGGCTCGAACATGGCGAGCGACTCGTCGACGGTCCGGTTGAGGTTGCGGCGTGCGAACGTCTCGGTGGCGCTGCCGAACACGGCGATCCGGCGCACCCCGAGCGCGAGGGCGCGGTCGAGCCCGCGGGCGTTCGGCACGAGCACGGGCAGTTCGGCGTCCACGTCGCCGAGCAGCGGGAAGAGGGCTTCCGCGTCGGCCAGCTGGGGCACCCACTCCGGGCGCACGAAGCTGGTCGCCTCCACGGTCGTCAGCCCGGCGTCGGCCAGCCGGTGGACGAACTCCGCCTTCACCTCGGTCGGTACGACGGTCTTCTCGTTCTGGAGGCCGTCGCGGGCGCCGACCTCGTGGATGCGTACGCGGGCCGGCAGGCCGCTCGCCGGTACGCGCATCGGAAGCCCGTCGGTCACGACTCCTCCTGCGGGGTGACCACGGCCAGCACCTGGTCCATGGCGACGGTGGAGCCCGGCGTCACGTCGAGCTCGGTGACGGTGCCGGCGTGCGGGGCGGAGATGACGTGCTCCATCTTCATCGCCTCGACGACCAGCAGGCTCTGCCCGGCGTCGACGTGGTCGCCGACGGACACCTTGACGACGGTCACGGTGCCCGGCATGGGGGCGGCGAGGGTGTCGACGCCGGAGCGGCCCGCGCCGGTGAGGCCGGCCTCGACGGGGTCGTGGTCCTGGACGTGCCAGCCGTCCCCGTCGCGGCCCAGCCACAGGCCCTCGGGGCCGGCGGCGTGGCTGAAGGTGTGGGTGACCCCGGCGAGTTCCACCGTGACGGTGTCCGCGCCGGCGGTGACCAGCCGGGCCCGGACGGGCAGGGGCTCGCGCACCGCCGACGGGGACAGCGACTCCTCCGCGACGGGCGGCAGGGCCCCGGCCCGGTGGGGCCTGCCCTCTCCCGCGGGGCCGTCGCCGGCCGGGGCCACGGGCTCCAGCGGGACGGCGGCCGCCAGGTCGGGCGCCGCGCCGGGCGGGCCGGGGAGCAGCAGCTCCGCGCCCGTCGCCGTCGTGCGCAGCCGGATCTCCACGGGGTCGTGGCCCGGTACGCGGGCGTGGTGGACCGTCCAGGCGGGGGTGCCGCCCAGGCGCCATCCCGTGCGTACGGAGAACGGGTCGGTCCAGGGCGCCGAGCTCCCGGCGGTGGCCGTCCCGCGGGTCCGCAGCAGCGCCGCCGCCGCGTACACCTCCGGCGGCACACCGTCCGGGACCAGGCTGTCCGCGTCGCGTTCGACCAGGCCGGTGTCCAGCGCGCCCGCGACGACGTCCGGGTGGGCCAGCAGGCGGCGCAGGAACCCCGCGTTGGTGGGGACGCCCAGGGTGACGGTGTCCGCGAGGGCGGCACGCAGCCGGCGCAGGGCGGTGGCCCGGTCCGGGGCGTACGCGATGACCTTGGACAGCATCGGGTCGTACAGGCTGCCCACCTCCGTGCCCTCGGTGAGGCCGGAGTCGGTGCGCACGCCGTCGCCCTGCGGCTCGTGGAGGGAGAGGACCGTGCCGCCCGAGGGCAGGAAGCCGCGCGAGGGGTCCTCCGCGCAGACCCGGGCCTCCACTGCGTGTCCCGTGAGGGTGATGTCCTTCTGCGAGAAGGGCAGTTCCTCACCGGCCGCGACCCTCAGCTGCCACTCCACCAGGTCGAGGCCGGTGATCAGCTCGGTCACCGGGTGCTCCACCTGGAGGCGGGTGTTCATCTCCATGAAGTAGTACGACGACGGGTCGCTGCCCGGGACGATGAACTCCACCGTGCCCGCGCCCCGGTAGCCGCAGGAACGTGCCGCCTGGACCGCCGCCTCGCCCATCGCGGCGCGCGTCGCCTCGTCGAGGAGGACCGACGGCGCCTCCTCGATGATCTTCTGGTGCCGGCGCTGGAGGGAGCACTCGCGCTCGCCCAGGTGCACCACGTTGCCGTGGGAGTCCGCCAGGACCTGGATCTCGATGTGCCGGGGGCGGTCGATCCACCGCTCGACCAGCAGCGTGTCGTCGCCGAACGACGCCCGCGCCTCGCGCCGCGCCGCCGCGATCTCGTCGGCCAGGGCCGACTCCACCCGCGTCAGGCGCATGCCCTTGCCGCCGCCGCCGGCCGACGGCTTCAGGAGGACCGGCATGCCGATCTCCCGCGCCGCGGCCGCCAGTTCGTCGTCCGTCAGGCCGCTGCCCGACGAGCCGGGCACGACCGGCACGCCGGCCGCCCGTACTGTCTCCTTCGCCCGGATCTTGTCGCCCATCAGGGCGATGGCGGAGGCGGGCGGCCCGATGAAGGCGAGGCCCGCGTCCGCGCACGCCTGCGCGAACGCCGCGTTCTCCGCGAGGAAGCCGTACCCCGGGTGGACGGCCTGCGCGCCCGTGCGTGCGGCGGCCTCCAGCAGGCGGTCGGTCCGCAGATAGCTCTCCGACGCCGCCGCCGGACCGATGCGGACCGCCGTGTCCGCCTCCCGTACGTGACGGGCGTCCGCGTCGGCGTCGCTGAACACGGCCACCGAGCGCACGCCCAGCTCCCGCAGCGTGCGGATCACGCGGACCGCGATCTCGCCCCGGTTGGCGACCAGGACGGTGTCGAACATGGAAGCCGTGGGGGCCATGGGGAACTCCGTCATCTTTCTCTCACATCCGGAAGACGCCGAAGGCGGGCTCGGTCAGGGGCGCGTTGGCGCAGGCCGTCAGGGCGAGTCCCACGACCTGCCGGGTCTCCAGCGGGTCGATCACCCCGTCGTCCCACAGCCGCGCCGTCGCGTAGTAGGCGTTGCCCTGGGCGTCGTACTGCTCGCGGATCGGCGCCTTGAACGCCTCCTCCTCGGCGGCCGGCCACTCCTCGCCCCGCGCCTCCAGCTGGTCGCGCTTGACCGTGGCCAGCACCGACGCCGCCTGCTCGCCGCCCATCACGGAGATCTTCGCGTTCGGCCACATCCACAGGAAGCGCGGCGAGTACGCCCGGCCGCACATCGAGTAGTTGCCCGCGCCGTACGACCCGCCGACGACGACCGTCAGCTTGGGCACGCGCGTGCACGCCACCGCCGTCACCATCTTGGCGCCGTGCTTGGCGATGCCGCCCGCCTCGTAGTCCCGGCCGACCATGAAGCCCGAGATGTTCTGGAGGAAGAGCAGGGGGATGCCGCGCTGGTCGCACAGCTCGATGAAGTGGGCGCCCTTCTGGGCGGACTCGGAGAACAGGATGCCGTTGTTGGCGACGATGCCGACCGGGTGCCCGTGGATCCGCGCGAAGCCGGTGACCAGCGTCTGGCCGAACTCCGCCTTGAACTCCTGGAAGCGTGAGCCGTCGACCGTCCGCGCGATGACCTCGCGCACGTCGTAGGGCGTACGGGAGTCCACCGGCACCGCGCCGTACAGCCCGGCCGGGTCCACCTTCGGCTCCTCGACCGGCTCGACCGACCACGGCAGCGCGCCGCGCTCCGGGAGCGTCGCGACGATGTTGCGGACGATGCGCAGGGCGTGCGCGTCGTCCTCCGCGAGGTGGTCCGTGACGCCCGACGTGCGGGAGTGGACCTCGCCGCCGCCGAGCTCCTCGGCCGTGACGACCTCACCGGTGGCGGCCTTCACCAGCGGTGGCCCGCCGAGGAAGATCGTGCCCTGGTTCCGCACGATGACGGCCTCGTCGCTCATCGCGGGCACGTACGCGCCGCCCGCCGTGCAGGAGCCGAGCACCGCCGCGATCTGCGGGATGCCCGCCCCGGACATGCGGGCCTGGTTGTAGAAGATCCGTCCGAAGTGCTCGCGGTCGGGGAAGACCTCGTCCTGCATGGGCAGGAACGCGCCGCCGGAGTCCACCAGGTACAGGCAGGGCAGCCGGTTCTCCAGGGCCACCTCCTGGGCGCGCAGGTGCTTCTTGACCGTCATCGGGTAGTACGTGCCGCCCTTGACCGTGGCGTCGTTGGCGACGACCACCACCTCGCGGCCGCTCACCCGCCCGATCCCGGCGATCACTCCGGCGGCCGGCGCGGCCCCGCCGTACATCCCCTCGGCCGCCAGCGGCGCCAGTTCGAGGAACGGCGACCCGGGGTCCAGCAGGGTGTCCACCCGGTCGCGGGGCAGGAGCTTGCCGCGCGCGGTGTGCCGGGCGCGTGCCTTCTCACCGCCGCCGAGCCGCGCCGCGGCCAGCCGCCCGCGCAGTCCTTCCACGAGCTCCAGGTGGGCCGCCTCGTTGGCCCGCCACGCCTCGGCCGCCGGATCGGCGGTGCTGGTCAGCACCGGTGCCTGCCGCATCTCCTGAGCCCCCTTGCCCGGTCGATGTGATGTTAATGAGCGTTAACGCGCTTCTCAGGTTAACGAGCGCTAACCGCCCTGTCCAGGGCTGTGGATTCCTCCTTCGGTATGACGTCACCAAGATCAGCGCGTGTCAGGATCTGACCCGACCACACACGGGGGACTGGGCTTGTGACGACACTGCGAGAGACGGCCGTACGAGGCGGGGCGGCGGGGGAAACCGCGGCGGAGGCGGCGGGGGGTCCGGCGCCGCGGCCGCGCTCGCGCGTCCTGGAGGTCGACGCCCTGCGCGGCTTCGCCCTGCTCGGCATCCTGCTCGTCAACACGCTGACCATGGCCGGGACCCAGGGCACGCTGGGCGGCCGCCCGTCCGGCGCCGCCGACGGCGTGGCGCTGTGGCTGGTCCACTGCCTCGCCCAGAGCAAGTTCTACCTGCTCTTCTCGTTCCTCTTCGGCTACAGCTTCACCCTCCAGGCGGCCTCCGCCGAGCGCGCCGGCGCGCGCCTGGGGCCGCGGACGGCGCGGCGGCTGCTGGGGCTCTTCGTGCTCGGCGCCCTGCACGCCGTGTTCCTGTACGTCGGGGACATCCTGACGACGTACGCGCTGCTCGGCCTGATCCTCTTCGCCGCCCGCCGGGCCACCCCCGAAGGGGCGTTCCGCGCGGCGCTCTGGGTGTGGGGCTGCTTCGGCTCCCTCCTGCTGCTGTTCGGCGCGCTCGCCACTCTGGCCGGCCCCGACGACGCGGCCACGAAGGCCGCCGCGGCCCGCGAGGCCGCCGAACTCACCGCCGGGTACCGGGGCGGGTTCGGGGACGTCGTCGGCGCGAACGTGTCGCAGTTGCCGTTCGCCGCCGTCGCCCTGGTCGTCATGAGCGGCTTCGTCGTCGCCGCCTTCCTGCTGGGGCTCTCCGCCGGCAAGCGGCAGTGGCTCACCCGGGCGGGCGGCGCGAACCTGCGCCGCGTCCTGGTGGCGGGCCTCTGCGTGGGCCTGCCCGCCGCCGCCTTCTCGGCCTCCGGCGCGACGGGCCCGCTGCCCGCCCGCTGGGAGATGCTCGCCGCGATGACCGGCGTCGTCACGGCTCCGGCGCTCAGCGCCGCCTACGTCGCCGGGCTGCTGCTCTGGTTCGGTACGCCGGGCGGGGCGCGGGCGGCCGGAATCCTCGCGCCCGCCGGACGCATGGCGCTGACCAACTACCTCACCCAGTCGCTGGTGATGGCCCTGATCTTCACCGGGTACGGTCTGGCCCTGTACGAGCGCGCCGGCATCGCCGTCCCCCTGGGCCTCGCACTCCTCCTGTACGCCGCGCAGCTCCCGCTCAGCGCCCGGCTCCTGCGGCGCCACCGGCTCGGCCCGGTGGAATGGGCCCTGCGCGCCTTCACCCACCTCCGGGTACGCCCCGTGAAGTTAACGACCGCTAACCGGCCGGTCTAGAATGGCCCCATGAGCACCAACGCCGCCGCCCGCGTCGCGGCCCCCACCCGCCGCGAGCAGATCCTCAAGGAGGCCGCCCGCCTCTTCGCCGAGCGCGGCTTCCACGGCGTGGGCGTCGACGAGATAGGCGCCGCCGTCGGCATCAGCGGTCCCGGCCTCTACCGCCACTTCCCGGGCAAGGACGCCATGCTCGCCGAGCTGCTCGTGGGCATCAGCGAACGGCTGCTGGACGGCGGCAGGCAGCGCGCCGCCGCCGAGTCGGCCGACAGCCCGCAGGCGGTCCTCGGCTCGCTCATCGACGGCCACATCGACTTCGCGCTCGACGACCGGCCGCTGATCACCCTGCACGACCGCGAGCTGGACCGGCTCAGGGAGAGCGACCGCAAGCGCGTGCGT
Organism: Streptomyces sp. NPDC054887; assembly: GCF_053610585.1. Classification (NCBI taxonomy): domain Bacteria; kingdom Bacillati; phylum Actinomycetota; class Actinomycetes; order Kitasatosporales; family Streptomycetaceae; genus Streptomyces; species Streptomyces sp. NPDC054887. The sequence goes on from NZ_JBSGYQ010000039.1 coordinate 70,493, forward strand.
CAGCTCCAGCGCCAGTACGTCGAGCTGTGGGTGACCGTCGTGCGGGAGTTGAACCCCGACGTGCCCGAGGCAGAGGCCAGGTCGGCGGTGCACGCGGTGTTCGGGCTGCTCAACTCGACGCCGCACCTCGGTTCGTACGGCAACGGGCTGCCCGGGCGGGCGGCCATGGAGGGACTCCTGCGGCGGCTGGCGCACGGCGCGTTCGCGGCGCTCGCGCCGCGCGGGGCGGTCTGAGGGCCCGGCGCCGCGCCCGGGACGGGCTTCACCGGACGGAGGGCTCGGGCGGACGGCACAATGGGGGTCATGCCGATACCCAGCCGCGCCGCCCTGGTCGACCACCTCGCCCGCACCCGCATCGCCGGTGACGTCGCCACCCCCCGCGACAACAACCTCTCCCACTACCGGAAGCTCGCGAACGGCGACCGCCACTACTGGCTCGGCCTCGAACTCGGCGACCGCTGGACCGACGAGCAGGACGTCCTCGCCGTGATGGCGGAGCGCTGCGGTGTGAACGACGATCCCGAGCACCGCGTCGGCCAGGACACCATCGACCCCGAACTGACGGTCGACGCGCTGGAACGCATGGCGGCGCGGCTGCGCAAGGCCGCCGCCGGCCGGGAGCGCGTGCTGTTCGCCACCGGGCACCCAGGCGGCCTGCTCGACGTGCACCGGCAGACCGCGGACGCGCTGCGCGCGGCCGGCTGCGAGATCGTACGGATCCCGGGCGGGCTCACCGCCGACGAGGGCATGGTGTTCCAGTTCGCGGACGTCGCGATGCTGGAGCGCGGCGCCACCCTCTGGCACACGCACTCGCCGGAGCCGATGGCGGCGATCCTCGACGGCCTGGAGCGCGAGGGACGGCCGCTGCCCGATCTCGTCGTGGCCGACCACGGCTGGGCGGGATGCGCGGGCCAGCGCGGACTCGACTCGATGGGGTACGCGGACTGCAACGACCCGGCGCTGTTCATCGGCGAGGCCGAGGGCACGCTCCAGGTCACCGTCCCGCTCGACGACCACGTCACCGACCCGCGCTTCTACGACCCGATGACCGCCTACCTGCTCGACGCGGCCGGCCTGCTCTGAGCTGGGCCGCGCGCCGCGCCGGACGCGGCGCGCCCCGGCCGGGGATCAGCGCGGGACGCGCACCACGCCCTCCTGGATGACGGAGATCGCCAGCCGGCCGTCCCGCGTGTAGATCCGGGCCTGGCCCAGACCCCGCCCGCCCGACGCGGACGGCGACTCCTGGTCGTACAGCAGCCATTCGTCCGCCCTGAACGGCCGGTGGAACCACATCGCGTGGTCCAGGGACGCCCCCACGACGTCGCCCGTCGCCCAGCCGCCGCGCCCGTGGGCCAGCAGCACCGAGTCGAGCAGCGTCATGTCGGAGACGTACGTGGCGAGGCAGACGTGCAGCAGCGGGTCGTCCGCCAGCTTGCCGTTCGTACGGAACCACACCTGCGAGCGCGGTTCGCGCGGTTCGCCGACCGTCCCGAACGGCGGCGCGTCCACGTACCGCAGGTCGACCGCCGCCCGGGCTTCGAGCATGCGGTCGGCCATACCGGGGTCGAGGAAGCGGTCCGCGTACCTCGGCAGCATCTCGGCGGCCGTCGGCAGCGTCTCGGGGTCCGGCGCCGGCGGCATGTCCGCCTGGTGCTCCAAACCCTCCTCGTACTCCTGGAAGGACGCGGAGAGGTGGAAGACCGGCTGCCCGTGCTGGACCGCGACGACGCGGCGGGTGGTGAAGGAGCGGCCGTCGCGGATGCGGTCGACGGTGTAGACGATCGGCGCGCCCGGGTCGCCGACCCGCAGGAAGTACGCGTGCAGGGAGTGGGCGAGCCGGTCCTGGGGCACGGTGCGGCCCGCCGCCACCAGCGCCTGGGCGGCCACCTGGCCGCCGAAGACGCGCGGGACGACGGCGGAGCGCGACCGGCCCCGGAAATAGTCCTGCTCGATCTGCTCCAGGTCGAGCAGATCGAGCAGGCTGTCGAGCGCTTCGGTCACCTGGGTTACAGGCCCATCGACTTGGCGATGATGGACTTCATGACCTCGCTCGTGCCGCCGTAGATGCGGTTGACGCGGTTGTCGGCGTACAGACGGGCGATCGGGTACTCGTTCATGTAGCCGTAGCCGCCGTGCAGCTGGAGGCAGCGGTCGATCACGCGGTGGGCGACCTCGGTGCAGAACAGCTTCGCGGACGCGGCCTCGGCGGGCGTCAGCTCGCCGGCGTCCAGCGCCTCCAGGGCGCGGTCGGCCACGGCCTCGGCGGCGTCCACCTCGGCCTGGCAGGCGGCCAGCTCGAACTTGGTGTTCTGGAAGTGGGCCACCGGCTTGCCGAAGACCGTGCGGTCCTGGACGTACTGCTTGGCGAACCGGACGGCGGCCGCGGCCTGCGCGTACGCGCCGAAGGCGATGCCCCAGCGCTCGGAGGCCAGGTTCGTGCCGAGGTAGTAGAAGCCCTTGTTCTCCTCGCCGAGCAGGTCCTCGACCGGCACCTTCACGTCGACGAACGCCAGCTCGGCGGTGTCGGAGGTGCGCAGGCCGAGCTTGTCCAGCTTGCGGCCGACGGAGTAGCCCTCGGACTTGGTGTCCACGGCGAACAGCGAGATGCCGAAGCGGCGGTCCTCGGCGCTCGGGGCGGCCGTGCGGGCGCACACGATCACGCGGTCGGCGTGCACACCGCCGGTGATGAACGTCTTGGCGCCGTTGAGGACGTAGTGCGTGCCGTCCTCGGAGAGCTTGGCGGTGGTCTTCATGCCCGCGACGTCGGAGCCGGTGCCCGGCTCGGTCATCGCCAGCGCCCACATCTCCTCGCCGGAGACGAACCTGGGCAGGAAGCGCTTCTTCTGCTCGTCGGTGGCGAGCATCTTGATGTAGGGCAGGGCGAGGAGCACGTGCACGCCGGAGCCGCCGAAGGTGACGCCCGCGCGCGAGGTCTCCTCGTACAGCACGGCCTCGAACTTGTGCGTGTCCAGGCCCGCGCCGCCGAACTCCTCGGGGACGCTGATGCCGAAGACGCCCAGTTCGCCGAGCTTGTAGTAGAAGTCGCGCGGCGCCTGGCCAGCGGCGAACCACTCGTCGTACACCGGCACGACCTCGGCCTCGATGAAGGCCCGGATGGTCTCCCGGAACGCCTGGTGGTCCTCGTTGAATACGGTCCGGCGCACGGACGCCCCTTCCTTTGCGGCTGAACCGCCGCCGCTCTCGGGTCAGTCAATTGATGACGGATGCACTAAGCGCTTGCTCAGTCTGAAGTTACCGGGTGGTCACCAAGGCTGTCCAGGCTCCGGGACGGTCGTACGCGTCACAGCCGGCGCAGCGCGAACCACAGGTCCATCCGTACGTCCGGGTCGTCCAGGTCGGCGTCCAGGAGGGTGGCGCAGCGGGCGACGCGCTGGCGGACCGTGTTGCGGTGCACGCCGAGCGCGACGGCCGTGCGGTCCCAGCTCCCGTGCAGGGAGAGCCAGGTGCGCAGGGTGGAGGCCAGGGCGGGGGAGTCGGCGATCGGCGCGAGCAGAACACGGGCGTGGGCGCGGGCGTCCTCCGGCGCGACCAGCGCGTCCAGTCCCGAGCCGGCGTCGCCGCGGTCGCGCGCGAGGGGGACGCGGCCGGCCTCGGCGCGGCGGGCGGCCCGGGCCGCGCGGGTGCCGGCGGCGGGCAGGTCGTGCGCGGGCGCCGGAGAGCTGACGCCCAGGCTCCAGCCGGGCTGCGGCTCGACGTCCCCGGGCCCGCCGGGAAGCAGCACCCGTACGTCGCCCACCTCCGTCTCCTCCACCAGCGCGCTGCCGAGGGCCGCGCCGAGCGCCGCCGCTGCCAGCGGGTCGGGACCCGCCCCGCCGCCCGCCGGCCTCGCGTGCACCACGGTCCACTCGTCCGCCCCGAGCAGCGGCGCCACCTCGCCGGCGTCCGCCCCCAGCAGCAGCCGCACCAGCGCGGCGGCGCGGGCGGACTCCCGGGCGCCCTGGTGCGGCGTGGTGAGCAGCGACAGCAGGACGGCGGCGACGCCCGCGACGGTGTGGTCGCCGGCCTCGCGCCGGTCGGAGGCCACCGCGAGCACGAGCCGCCGGCCCCCCGCGAGGGGGTACGCGGCGAGACGGCTGCCGTCCGCGGTGTCGGTGGC
>NZ_JBSGYQ010000040.1:0-73390 GCF_053610585.1 Streptomyces sp. NPDC054887
GTTACGAAGAATCCAGCTCCGACCCCACCTGATCAACGGCTGCCTCACCGCCACCGGCCTCAACCCACCGACCCCACCCTGAAAACCTCAGTAACACGCGTGTCGCCAACGTCCCGGGACAACACACGCTAGCGCAGCTGGCGCCCGGAACGCTCGCAGTGGACGCGTACACGGAGCTTCCCGACGTCGATGCCGGCCTGGACCAACCCTGGTCGGGGGCCGAAAACTTGAGCGTCATACGAGTACCCACATCGTGCGGAGGTGCACCTCGTATCGTCATGCCAGGCGCATGCTTCACCGCGTCCGCTCCCCGAGATCGCGAGGCCCGTGTGCCGCTGCAGAGCAGCCGGATGGGGGGAGAGAGCGTCGCAGGCCGGTACTCATGAGGTGGCCCTGAGCCCCCACACCTGGGTTCCGCTCGCGGAGGATGGTTCCTGCCTCAGGACCGTGAGGTTGGTCAGAGCCGGGGCGGTGAGAAGCATGCCGCTGCGTAGGGACGTGAAGGTGTAGCCGGAGCCATTGGGGGCGACGGTCCAGCGCTGGTTGTTACCACCCGAGCACGTCCATTGACCGATTTCCGCACCGGCGCTGGTGGAGTTTCCCAGAACGTCGGCGCACAGGCCCGAACTGACGCTCATCAGTGTGAAGGTATCATCGGTGTTTCGCTGAACCTGCCACTTCTGATTGGCTCCGTTGTTCTGGTCGTAGACAACGAGCTTGGTCCCGGGAGTAGTGGACCAGTCTGGTACGTCCAGGGCCTTGGTGCCCGCAACGAGCTGGTACATACCTTCCGTGATTGGCCCAGTCTGCTGTGGAACACACGCTTGGCTCAGCTGATGAGCGCCACGGTCGGGACGGCACCCCGTCTGCACTTCGCTGCCGAAGTAGTCCCGCGCGTTCGCGGTGAGTGCGACGCGTCCGGTACCTATGACAGGGGAGCCGGACTGTAGTTTGTACCCGTCGACGGCGGTCAGAGAGCTACCGGTGCCGGGAGCGGTCAGCCGGGGGTCGGACGTGATCTTGTTCTTGTCCGCGGGTTCGCCGGCCGGATGGTGTCCGTGGAACACGTTGGAGTCGAACAGTAGACTTGTGGCGTTGTGATAGGAGGCCTCCGGGGTCGCAACGTGGAAGATGTTGTTCCAGAAGGCAGCGTTGGCTGCAGTTGATTGGTTGCCGTTGTAGACCACCTCCACCTTCTTGTTCAGGTAGAACGTGTTGTTGTATATGGCGGCGTTGGAGCCCTTGTCGCAGACGAAGTCGAAGAGCTGCCCCTGGTCGTTTTGGCTGATGTTGTAGCGGACGGTGCTACGGTCTGTGACGGACCCGCGGCCGTTGCACAACAGGAGGAAGCCGCCTTCATTGTCGTGGCTGTAGTTGTACTGGTACGTGGTCCTTATGTTGGCCTCGTCGAGGTCGAAGCCTTGCCCGTCACACGTACTACGACCGCCGCTGACCTCGTTGAACTGGAAGAGGGCGTCCTGAGTGTTCCAGCCCCACAAGCCTGCCGCGCAGTGCTTGGGTTCGCGAATGCGGAACCCATCGACGCGGTTATGTTCCGCGAGTGCTCCATCAGTGTGATGCAGGGCTATCGCGTCCCCGCCAATGTCGGACACGGTGTTTCCACGGACCACGACCCGGGTTTGTGGGTTCCAGGTACCGCAGGTTGTGCCGCAGTTGGGGTTGGCGAGCGCAGGGCGGGTCATCCATCGAGTCCACAGATGAATGCCGTAGCGGTCCACAGTAGTGATGCTGTTGTTAAGCACTTGCACGTCGTCGAAGCGGGTTTTCGTCGTGTGGCCGAGGACCTCGAAGAAGATGCCGGCGCTGGCGTCGTCGTCCTTCTTCGTCTTGTTGCCGTTGATGTCATGGATCCTGAGGTTCTCCAGCACGTAGTGATTGCCCGTGCCAGCGTCCGTGCGGGTGATATAGACACCCCGCCGTGTGGCCTCGGTGGCCCCTGTGTTGGAGATGTCGAGGTTGCGGATCTCCCAGTGCTGTTGGTTGGACAGCAGGACTACGTCGGTCACCTTGCCGTCTCCGGCGAGCACAGGTCGGGCTCCTTCCCCGTAGGCGTCGATCTTGATCGGCTGACCGGCCGAGCCCGAGCCTTTCGGGGACAACTGCTGCCCCGTACAAGTCGTACCGCGCTTGAGCAGAATCATGTCACCCGGGGTGAAGGTGCGGGCGTTCACCGAACTGAGCTTGTTCCACGGTGCGGAGTGACTGCCGTCACCATCGCTGCTGGCATTGCAATCGACGTAGTAGCCGACAGGCGCGGCTGAGGCAACCAGGGGGTCGATCGCCGCAGCGGAGGCCATCAGCAGCACCAACGTCACTCTTCCGAGCTTGGGAATCATTACTTGACCACCTTTCTTGGGCAAGGCATGTGCGGGTCCGTCTCCGTCGCCGTCGCGCGCGGTACATGCCCGTGGCGCCGAATGGAAGGGGAGTGGACGCACATGCCGTTCGCCGATGAAGGCCGGAGAAGCGATTCGCACGATGCGTGCGTCTCGGGGAGCGCGAGGCGGTCCGCCACTGCTCAACTCGGCCTGGTAGCGCGCGTTGTGAGTTGGATGGACTGTAAGGCTGAGGCAGCATTGAGTACAAGTGTTTGTTCTTGATTGATACTGTTCTCTTCGGTCATGTCCCCTCCCTTGCTGCATGGTGTGAGCGCGGCTGCCCGCCTGCTCGCACTGGGCGTGCCCCGTAGCCTCCTGCCGAGCGGCTGGCGTGGTGCAGCATCCTTGCGACAGGTCAGCCCAGGCAGTCGCGGCGAGCACCCGCTTGGCCGCGCGACGAGTCCCCGCAGCACCAACGCCGCCTGGCTGTCCCGTCCTCCCATAGGCATCGGCCACATTCCCTGTCATAGTTCTGGCCATCGAAGCGCGCCGGCCCCCGAGTCAGGCTGCCATCCCCGTTGCAGCCTGGTGTTCCATCCCGTATGACGCAGCATCAAGGAGACACTGAGCCTTTCAGTATGGCCACTGATCGGGTGTTGTCGCTGGTGTGCGCAACGCACGAGGGTCCCGTGCCGTTGGGGGAGATGTTCGTCGTCTCAACCGATTGGCCGGGAGCTGCGTTGGATTTCCGTCCTTCCGCACTCGACCTGCCGCACGCCCTGGTCGAGTGGGTCACCATGCTCATCGTCACGCGCGAGGGTGACCGTCGGTGCAAGCTCCCGCCGCAGCAACGTGCGCTCGTGCGCCTGGTGTACCCGCGCAGACACGACACCCTCGCGCAGATCGCCGTCGGTTTCGGTATCTCGGTGGGCACCGCCCACGCATACACGGCAGCCGTCGTAGACCTGCTCGCCGACCGCGCGCCTGGCCTGCTGCGCGTTGGCGCGAAGCGACGCCGGCTACGTCCTGCTCTACGGCACTTGGGCGGAGTGCCACAAGCTCGGCGACAGTCGGGCCGCCTACTCGCACAAGCACCGCCGACACGGCGTGAACGTGCTGGTGGTGACTGACCCGGTTGGCCGGTTGCTGTGGCTCTCGCCCGCCCTGCCCGGCTGTGCCCACGACCTGACCGCGGGGACTATCCGGATCTGAGAACGGCAAGGCTCCCCGTCCTCGCCAACCGCGCCTGATGGGAGCCGGCCCACGGGTGGCGACGCCCTTCAGACTGTCCGCAGCCCGGGCACCGGTCGAGCGCGGCGTCGCACGGCTCAAGTCTTGGCGAGTCTTACGCAGGTCCCGGCGCAGCCCGACCCACGCTCCGCAGGAACTTCGCAACGATCCACCCCAAAGAGCTGAAGTCAGTAACGGGGGGCGTCTGGCGGTCTGCGTTCGTCGGCTTCGTGCGTGTGGCCCTGGTGGCTATATGTTCCGAGCTTCGCCGCTTCGTCGCGGTGGGTGACGCCGAGCTTTTTGAGAGTGCGGGCGACGTGATGTTCGACGGTGCGAACGGATAGGAACAGGGCGGCGGCGATGTCCTGATTGGTCGCCCCGGTGGCGAGGAGCCGGGCCACATCGATTTCCCGGGGCGAAAGTGTGTCGCCATAACCGCGCCGGCCGCGAGTGGAGCGGTGAGCCGACGCCTTCTGCCCCGCTGCCTGCTGGCAGCGAGCAGCGTCCCAGGTTGCGCCGAGACGGGTACAGGTGTCGATGGCTTCGGCGAAGGCCACGGTTGCGGCCTGGGCCTGGTCGGTCATGATGCTCTGGGCGTAGAGCTCGGTAGCACGCGCTGTTGGGTAGGGGCGGCCGATGGCCTGCCACATCGCCCGTGCCTGATGGAAGTGTTCCGCTGCCGCCCGAGGGTCAGCGTCCTGCGCGAGCAGGCCATGGGCGAAGTGGATCTCGGCGTCGGCCGCGGGCGCGACCCGCTCGCGCTCGGCGTCGCGCCCCGCATCGGCCACCAAGCGTTCGGCCTCCTGGCGCCGTCCCGTCAAGAGCGCCGCTTGGACCGCGGTGGGGACCAGTCCCACGGCGCGGGGCCATGCGCTGGAGTAACGCAGCAGCTGTACGGCGGGGTCGACTGTCGTCCACGCGGCCTCCGCGTCACCGCGGGCGAGGTGGACATCTGCGGTGGCGGCGGCGGCTTCCAGGCTTCCGGTCACATCGCCGTGCCGTGCTCCGGCGGCGGTGGCGGCGGCGAGGCACTCCAGGGCCTTGGCCCACTCCCCCCGGGACGTCGCGATACGCCCGCTGGTCAGCGTGCGCTCTCGGTGCACGCTTGCCATGTCGGGAAATTCGGCGTCGAGTTCGTCGTAGCGCTGCTCAATGTTCGTCCACTCGCCGGCGAGCCAGTCAAGTCGCAGCAGTTGTGTGCGAGCGAAGCACTCAATCAGCGGATAACTGACCTCCGCCACCCGACGGATCACCTCCTCCATCCCTTCGCGGGCGCGCGCGTCCTCGCCCCTGTGAAGACCGGACACACTGACGTTGTAGGTCGCTGCTGTGACTTGCTTTCGGACTTCGGGGGACGTCCGGCTCGAGCGAAGGCTTGCCAGCCGGTCCCAGACGTGCGGATCCCCCGCCCGCGACAACACCAGCAGTTTGTTACCCGCGACGGCGTTCACGATTCCTTCGTCGCGGTACCCCCCGACGTCGCGCCCCTCGATCGCCGACTCGGCCCGTTCCACCCATCTCTCGATGGCGGCCAACGGCTGGGTCCGCTCGTGGATGACAAAGGTGGCCATGGCCCCTGCGCAGTCGAGGGGCCATGGCTCCAGTTCCTCAATGGCCCTTTCCAGCGCGAGTTGTGCGCCTTCCCGGTCGCCCACTTGATTCGTCATCATGGTGGAAAGGGTGAGATGGGCCCAGCCGTGTGCTCGGACAGAGAGGTCCGGATCCGAGGCGAGACTGCGGAGTAGACGCAGGGTGTTCTGCCAATTCGTCCCCCGGTGAGCAGTCGTGCACAGGGTGATCGCGGCGCGTGAACGCTGTTCCACTCCAGCATCGTGTTCTTGGAGGATGTCCTGTAGTAGGCGGGTGGCGATGCCGTCGTCTCCCATGGCGATGGCCTGACTGGCGGCGGCCTCGGCGTCGCGCAGCCAGCCCATCGTGTCGCCCAGGGCCCGGGTGTGGTGTGCGATCTGCACGAGCGGAGGCCGCTGCTGGGCGTGGAGGACGAGGCGGGCTCGCCGGTGCAGGTGCAGCCTCCGGGGTCCAGGCAGACGTCCGTAGACGGCTTGCTGGGCGAGTACGTGCCGGAAGGCGTATGACGCCGACCCGGCCTCGTGCAGCAAAGACTTCTCCAGCGCCTCGGTAATGGCGACGGCCGACTGCGCAGACTCGAGCCCGGCCACCTCGGCCAGCACTTCTTGCGTTGCTGGCACGCCCAGCACCGCGGCGGCCTCGACGACGTGTGCGGCGAAGTCCGGAAGTCTCGCCAGACGCTCGTGGACGGCTTCCTCCAAAGCCCGCGGAACGGGAGAGGATTCCAGAAAGGCGAATTCTTCACCGGGATTCTGCGGGCCTGCCTTTCCACGGCGTTCCAAAAGGGTGAGCAGACCTTCTTCCACGATCAGGGGGAGTCCGGCGCTGCGCCGATACAGGACCGGCCCGAGCATACGGCTGGCGACCGGTCCCAGGACCGTCCCGGTGAGGCGGGTGACGTCATCCAGGCTTAGCGGGCGCAGGTTGATTTCGGCACCTGCGACGCCGATCGGCCTGCGATACGGGCTGCCGAGCACCGGCTGGGAAGGGGACAGGTCCTCGCCTCGGTAGGTGAGGACGAGGCCGACGCCTGGTGGTGGCTTGCGCGCCAGGAGGAACAGCAGCTCCCTCGTCGCCTCGTCCGCCCAGTGCAGATCCTCCACCATCAGCACCACAGGTCTGACCACTTCCAGCACCGCACGTATCCCCTGCAGAAGGGTCGCGCGGTCCAGCTCTACGCCTGTGGTCTGTGGGGGATTCGGAAAGAACGCGGAGAAACCCGGAATAAGGTTCAGCACTCCCGCCCACTCCGGCAGCACCGTCCCGGTGGGTATCCGATGGGCCAGCGCCGACACTGCCTCCAGCACTGGCCCGTACGGAAAAGGCTCACGCAACGGGTGGCACAGGCCGGTGGCCATGCACACGCCCTTAGCACTCAGTGCCCGCTCGGCCTCATGTAGCAACCGGGACTTCCCGCACCCCGACTCACCCTCCACCAGCACCACGGCGGGGAGGTCCTTGAGCGCTTCAAGGATGCTGCCGAGCTCTACCTCGCGCCCCACCAGCATGAACCCGTTGCCAGGTAGCTGCGCCTCATCCACCACGGAAGGCACCTGCCCGCCACCGCCTTCCCTTGCTGCACTGCTGCCCCTGTCGGACCAATTGGAGTACTAAGTCTCGAAACTCAGAATACTCCCTCTTACTGTGTAAATGTCCTGTTGGGGTACACCACATCACCCGACCATCGATCTACACCAGCTGCCTGTCGTGGCGGCGCTGGGAAGGCGGCCCGCATGCCATCACACCGGCCTTTTGGCGCACCCGCTGTTGCCGTCGCCGTAAGCATCGCTTGTATTGCGGCTCTGGCCGGCTGCTCGTCCGACGACAAGGCGTCCGGCTCGTCCACAGCAGCGGGGAGTCAGATCAACGAACACAGCCGAGCCGACCTGCGGCGAGGTGGAGTCCTCACTTGGCCTGTCCGAGTGATCCAGGACAATCTCAACACTGCCCATATCGACGGGGCGAACGTCGACACTGGAGACATTGTCGCGTCGATGATGCCCGTGATCATGGTGAGTGACGCAGAGGGGAGCGTGAACAGGAACCCGGACTACCTGGACACTGCCGAAGCCACCCAGGAGTCGGGCCGACAGCGTGTCACCTACCGGATCAACGGGAAAGCGCGCTGGTCGGACGGGACGCCCATCACCTACCGCGACTTCGAGGCGAACTGGAAAGCCCGCAGCGGGAAGAACCCCACTTTCCAGACGGGCAGCCGCACCGGATATGACACGATCGCCACCGTGACGCGAGGCGCTACGGATCGGGACGTCGTCATCACCTTCTCCAGCCCGTTCGGCGAGTGGAAGTCCTTGTTCAACCCGCTGTATCCCGCTTCGGTAATCCAGACACCGCAGGGCTTCAACGAGGGCTACCTCGGAAAGGTCCCGGTCACCGCCGGTCCCTTCAAATTCGCAGGCTTCGACAAGACCACCAAGACTCTCTCGGTGATTCGCGACGAGCGCTGGTGGGGCGAGGAAGCGATGCTCGACCGCATCGTATTCAGAGCACTGGACGACAGTGCGACCCCGGGCGCATTTGCAAACGGGGAAATCGACTTCCTCCGCGTCGGTGTCGACGCGGCCGCATACAAACAGGCGCAGAGCGTTCCCGGTGCGCAGATCCTGAAGGGCGGCGCACCTAGATTCCGGCATGTCACCATGAACGGCCAAAGCCCATTGCTGCGCGATGTACGCGTCCGGACGGCTGTAGCGCGGGCGATCGACCGAACATTGATCACAAAGTCTTCTCTGCAGGGTGTCGACGTGAAACCCGCCACCCTCGGAAACCATTTTCTCTACCCGCAACAAGAGGGCTACAAGGACAACTCTGGAGAAGTCGGAAACTTCTCTCCCGAAGCTGCTCGCAAAGAGCTGGATGCGGCAGGATGGAAAGACGCGGGAGGAGTTCGCGTTAAAGGTGGGAAGCCCCTTGAGCTGAACTTTCTGTATGCGACAGACTCTCCCGAGTCTCCCGGTGAAGCCCGACTAGTTCAGAAGATGCTCGGCGACGTGGGAATTCGGGTAAAGATCAAGCCCATCCCCGGTAATATTTTCTTCGAAAAGTACGTCAACCCGGGGAACTTTGACCTCACCCAGTTCATCTGGGTCGGGGGCGCCTTCCCCGTCACGGGCGGTGCCAGCATCTACATCGCACCTAAAGGGAAAGACGTTCAGCTGAACTCCGCCCGAATCGGCACGCCCCAAATCGACACACTGCTCAAGCAGGCCGGTGCCGAACTAGACCGCGACGAGGCCATCAGCCACCTCAATGCCGCCGACCGCCTCATCTGGCAGCAAGCCGCAGTTATCCCTCTCTACCAAGTCCCCGAGATCATCGCGTCCAAGAAGACCTTGGCGAACCTCGGCGCCCAGGGCTTCGCCACGCCGGTGTATCAGGACATCGGATTCACCAAATAGTCGCTCTTCCCTCGGGTCGAGAATGACGCGCAGGGGGTGCGCGAGCAGGCCGGCGAGGAGGACGAGGGCGCCGGTGGACAAAGCGACCGCGGCGACCACCTTCACAACGTTGGGCAGGATGGAGTTCACCAGCCACTCCCCATGCCGTGCCAGCCGAAGACCTTCCCCGGCGAACGCGGTGCTAATGAGCGTGACGGCGTGGTCCGCCCAGCGCCCCCTTGGTGTAGGCCGTCCTCGCTCGGACTAGTGTCCTGAGTCAGAGTACGTTGCGACTCTGTCGAGGGTCTCGTCTGCGGTTTTGGTCCACACCAAGGGCCTTGGCTGGTCGTTCCAGTCGGCGAGCCAGGCCCAGATGTCACGCTCGAGTGCGGTGGACGCCGCGGCGGAGTTTCTTTTTGGTGAGTTCGGCGAACCATCTCTCGAGGAGATTGAGCCACGAGGATCCAGTCGCACCTTGTGTGTGACGTAGTTGTCCGGAATCAGGTGGACATCCAGGTCGGCCTGTACTTCGCGGTCGAGCTTGGTCAGAAACTTCTTGAACTCCACCCGGTCCTCTCGTCCTTTACGGCTTCCGGGATCGGGGACGCGGATCCCGGCCCGGCACATGTTGCTGTGGTAAAGAAGCGGCACGTCTGCAGGTCCTGGTAGCTGGTACATGAGCCATTACTCGGAGAGGGCGCGTGTCGACAGGGCTGGTGAAGCCGCTGCTGACAAGGCCGGAGCCCCCGCTCGGGCTGAATGTCCAAGCGGGGGCTCTCACTATGTCGCTACTTCCAGATGTTGTTGAGGGGGAGGGCGAACTGGTCGTTCTGGGTCATCGGCCTGAGGCCGAGGCCCTGTTCGATCGTGCGGCCGATGCTGTAGTGCGTGACGTGCTGGTCGGAAGGACCAGTTTTGGTGAGGCCGGGTGAGCCGGCAACGATGGTGGGGATCCGCTGGGTGTGGGCGGTCCAATCTTCGTCGAAGGTGAAGACGAGGAGGGACTTCTTGGTCTGCCATGCGGGAGAGGCGAAGATCTTGTCGGTGGTTGCCTTTACCCACTGGTCAGGACCGCTGGAGGGATTCCGGCATGGGTCGTCGTGCATGGAGTTGCAGGAGTTGGGCTCGAACCACACGAAGTTCGGCGTGGTTGATACCGACGCGAGATCCTGGTCCAGTTGTGTGAGGGGCTTCAGCTTGTCCTCACAACGCTGAGTGGACTTCAGGTCCTTGAAGAACATGAAAGGTACGTTGTCCGGGTCGTAGAACGCATTCGCGGGCGTGATTGCCCGTCGCTGGATGTCGCAAGGGAAGCGGGCGTCCTGTCCGTAGGCTCGCCACGTCTTGCCCGCGTCCTCGGCGCGCTGCCCAATGTGAGGCGAGGCGAAGGTGCCCTGAGCCAGTACGTTCTTTGCAGGGTCGTCAGCGATCGAAAACGGATTGTCGGTACGGCCGAAGGTGCTGCCGCCGGCGATGGTCCAATAGTTGGGGTCGCTGGGGCGGGTTGCGCCGTTGGAGTTCGTGAGGACGACGTGATTCTTCCCCATAGCGTTGATGTGCGGGGCATCGCTGTTGCCGATGATCTCGCCGTAGTCCTTGTTCTCCATCATCACGACGAAGACGTGGTCCAGCTGAGGCACGGTGGAGGCAGGTGGCTGGAGGACGGCTGGGGCGAGTCCGGGCACGGACAGGGTGAGCGACAGGTTGTCCGCGGAGCCCATGTTCCACCGCTTATGCGCCGCGACGGGCTGACTGGCGGGCATGTCCACCTTGACCCTGATCTTGCGGGCGCCGGCGGGGACGCTTCCCGTTGAAGTGCGTTGCAGCAGCTTAGTGACGCTGCCCCGGTCGGCGGGTGTCACGGGTCCGATCTTTGCCGAAGTGCCGATTGCTGTACCACTGCCGTTCAGGAAGGAGATGTCCACTGCAGCAGTGCCTACATAGGTGGTGTACCCGCCGAGCCATCCTGAGAGGTTGTAAGTGACGCCTGCACCATCGATTTGGGAGGCGGCACTGGAGACGTCCACGGTCTGCGCGAAGTTGGAAGCGCCGGCGATGCCGCCCGAGAAGAGCTGCGTACCCCGCTCGGCCGGACCCGGGTCCCCAGGACCGACATAGCCACCTTCAATGCCGTACCGCATGGCGGTCGGCCCGCCACTCAATTCCCAGCCTGGCAGAGTCACTGCGTCCCAGCCAGAAGTCGAACCGTTGGCGCATTCAGCGTCGCCGTTGACGATGAGGTTCTGACTCATCGTGGCCGGACTGTCCCCCACGACGAAGGTGGCCGGTTCGATGAGCTTGGTGTACCCGTCGTTGGCGAGGAAGTGTGCCTTGTAGCGGCCGGTGGGAAGGGTGTTGTCGAAGAGCAAGGTCCCCGATCCGCCTGGCGCATACTTGTACATGAGAGTGGCCGGAGAGCCGCTCGGTGTCACGTCTTCGGGGTAGATCCCGATCCAGTTCGTGGTCGACGGCTTGGTCGTGGCGTAGGAGACGGAGAACTTCTGGCCCTTGCCATAGTCGGTCTGGCTCGTGCACACCACACTTGTCTGCGCGGTCCGTTCCGCCTCAGCGGTGACCCAGAAGTGCTTCTTCGACAGAACTGTGTCGTAACCACTCCCGGCGAACAAAAAGACGTTGTAACCCCGAGTGGTCAGCTTTTGCGTTTCTTCAGCAGCGAAGGCTACCGTGCCGGTGCTGGATCTGGCCCATTCCCACAGGGTCGAAGATGGATCGCCGTCAGGTATCACGTCGTCGGCATAGATACCGACCCAATTGTCCACGGACGGCTGCGAAGCCGTATAGGAGACGGTGATCGCCTCACCCGGCGCGTACGACATCTGGTTCACACCGACGGTACCGGTCCCCGCACCGTGCGCCGGCGTACTCATTCCAATCGCCGCCAGCAGCAACGCAAGCGCGATCAACAAAACACTCGAGCGTGGCGTGCGTCTCAATCTGATCCGGATTTTTCTCATGAGTCTCACCCTCTCGACTCGGGGGTCCGCACACCCGCAGAATGTCAGTCCAACTTCAGCCATACCCCCGTGCTGGTCAATAGCAATGAGACACTGAATCAACGCCGCTCACGAGCCGCGGCCAATGAGTGGGCGATAGATAGGTGCAATGGTCAGCCGATCTACGACTCGCGTCGATGCCTGGTCTTGAGAAAGGGCCTGGGACGTAACCGCTTTGGCTCGACAAGGTTTGGCGCTGGTTTCTCGACCGAAGCCTTGATCTTCGAGCCTCTCAGCTTGGCATTTATCCTGTGCGGGCTTGATGTTCCTTGATCGGCTCGGCGCGTTTGACCGTCTTGCCGACGCCGTGGTGGCTGGCCCTGTGCTTGTTCTTTGATCCCGGGGGTCGTCCGGGGCCGGGTCGGGAGGGTTTCGGTGCGGCTGCCGGGCGGGCCGGAGGCTGTCGCGTAACTGCTGTCCGGCAGTGGTCAAGAGCTTGTTTTGGCCTTGTGGTCGAAGAGTTTGCTGAGGTTGTGGACCGCCCCGAGGAGTTTGATCTCGGTGTCCACGCCGTCGCGTCCGCGGTAGTTGAGCCGGCGTCCGAAACGTTGGAAGAGCTGGGCGAATCCGGGCTCCACCAGGGCACTTCGTTGTCGGTACTGCTGCTGGCCCAAAGGTGTGGCGAGGCGGGCTGCCATCTCGTGCTGACCGCCGCGAGGACCTTCTCGTTTCGCTTCGAAGCCTGCCTGGTAGGCCTCGCTGGTCACCGAGACCAAAAGCGGGAGATCAGCGAGGGCCTCGAATGCCGAGGTAGAGGCGTATCCGCTGTCGGCGAGCCAGAGCAGGATGGGGTGCTCAATCCCGGCGGAAAGGCGGTTGACCTGTGCCTTGTTCACCATGGGGACGAGGGCTGTGATGTCTGACGGGTTGTCCTGAACCTCGATCGCCAGGAGGAGCTGGCGGCGGGCGCAAGCTATCTGGATGTTGTAGCCCTGAACGAACCCGCCGCGCTTGTTGAGCATCATCCGTGAATCAGGATCGCTGAGAGAGGCGCGGGCGGTCGGAGAAGGAACGGGTCTTGGGCTTCGCGCCCGTTCAAGCCATGCCTGGGCTCTGACCAGCCGTTTCCGCTGCCGGATGATTACGGTTTTGTGCTCCATCGGCACTGGCGGCCGGCCGTTGGCCCCGCGGCGGCCCGCCGCCAAGTCCGCACTGGTTCGCGCGGCGTACTTCTCCAGCTTCTTCTGATGGGCCGCAGATGCTGCGGCCAGTCGCTTCTCCGCCCGGGCCACCATGCGCTCGGCGGCCTCGACCTTGAGCCGGATCTCCCCAGCCGAGGGAAGAGCCCGCTCGAACAACCTCTGTCTGGCCACGACTGCCCGGTTGCGCCGGTCGAGTTATCGCGAAAGCCGTGGCCACTCATTCGGCGCCACGTCGCTCTCCGCGTCCGTTCTCCGTGCCGCCTCACACGACCTGGTGAGTTCCAGTGAGTCGTCCACCATCGAGTCGATCTCGGCTTCGCATTCCGAAATGACGCTCTCCAGCCGCTGCAGCCGCTGGTTGGAGTTGCGTGCTGCGTTCGCCTCCATGGGAGAGCCGTCCACCGCAACAGCCGCAAGGTTCACCAGACCCTGTTGGCGACCGCACACCGCCAGGACCTGCACAAACAGTAGCTTCAATGCCGCCCGATGACGTCTGATGAACCGAGCGAACGTGGAATGGTCGACTCTTCGGTTCGCGGTAATGATCCGGCAGCCCACGTCATCGAAGCACGCCTGCTCAATCTTGCGAGAAGACCGGATTCCCTTGCTGTAGCAGTACAGAAGCAACGCGATCAGAGTCTGTGGAGGATAGGCCGCCCGCCCCTGACGGTCATCGCGGTAGCTGTGCACGAACGCAGTCAGGTCAAGTTGATCAACAACGTCGAGCACCTTCCAGCACAGGTGGTCCGGCGGCAGCCACTCCCGCACATCCTGCGGCATCTCAAGAACACGGTCACGGTCGCACGGGAGAAAGTTCTGCCCCACAGAGCAAGGCTCCGAGGCGGCGCAGAAGACCGGAATCGAACGCCGACTCGTACTTGACGGCCAACGAGCAGCAGTTACGCGACAGCCTCGCCCGGTCGCGCGGACGTTGCGAAACCCCCGCCTGACCCGGGCGGCGGTGAGGCGACGGGGTTCGGTTCGTCGTTCCCAGGGCCGTCGGAGGTCTTCAGTGAGAGGCCGGGCGAGACAAAGCTGGGTATGTGCGGCGATGATCAGCCAGGTCCACAGATCGGCGGTGTCGGCGCGGCGGATCTGCGGTGCAGTCCTTCCGAGGGTCTGTTTCATCAGTCGGAAGGTGTGTTCCAGGTCGAAGCGGCGGAGGAAGGCCTGCCACCACCGGTCCACGTCCGCCGACGTGGCCGAGGTTGCGGAGCACCACAGCCAGACCGGTTTCGGTTCGCGGTCGCCCGGCAGGCGCTCGACCGTCAGGCGCATTAATGTGCCGTGCAGGACGGGTAGTTCGTCGTCCGCGTGCTCCAGCCAGGGGCCGCGGTGGGTGAGTCGGGGATGCATACGGTTCCACGCCGTCGTCTCTGCCTTGCCGTAGCGGGTGGTGTCCGTGGCGGTGGTGACGTCGGGTTGGTGCCAGGTGTCGGGCTTGGCGAAGGTGAGGACGCCGCCGTGTCGGCGGGGCCAGCCGCCCTTCGGTCCGGAGCGGGCGGGGCCCGGGTCGCGGAGCATGACGCGGTCCGAGCGCAGTCGTCCGAGCAGCACGACCGGCAGGTCCCGCAGGGAGTGGGAGAGGTAGGTGACGTCGTAGCCGGCGTCCATCACGATCAGGATCTCGGGGTCGTCCAGCGTCCAGTGTCCCGCGTGGGTCAGGCATTCCACGACCTCGCGGAGCTGGGTGGCGGTAACGAGTGTCGCATCGTCCGTGGGCCCGAGCCGCAAGGCGTCCAGGACGCCGGCACCAGGAGGTGCGGCCTGTTTCCAGAGCGGCGACGACGGAGTACTGCCAGCCTGGGACGAATTGGTCCTTGCCGCGGTCGCCGCGTGCGTAGACGTGGCAGAAACGATGGGGTTCCGTGGTCCGCAGATGGATCCAG
The DNA here is from genome assembly GCF_053610585.1 of Streptomyces sp. NPDC054887. NCBI lineage: Bacteria > Bacillati > Actinomycetota > Actinomycetes > Kitasatosporales > Streptomycetaceae > Streptomyces > Streptomyces sp. NPDC054887. The sequence goes on from NZ_JBSGYQ010000040.1 coordinate 14,603, forward strand.
TTCTCGGCCGGGAAGTCGTAGAACGTCAGTAGTTCCTCGCGGTCGTCGGTGATCTTCGCGACGGCCTTGGGCCGCTTCGCGCCGTAGGTCTTCGTGCGCCTGGATCGCCTTCTCCTCGTGGGAACGATCCTCGACGTTGTAGATCTCCTGCACGTCCTTCGTCGCGCTCGGCTGTGCGGACTTCGGCAGCGCGTTTGTGACGTTGCAACTCCTTATTACCGTCCAGCCGGACACCGAGCGGCACCAGCACGTAGGAGTGGGCCTGGCCGAGCCGGACCTTGGGGTGCCCGCCGTCTGCCCACACGCGGACGAAGTCGGGTCCAACAGGTCGCGCTGCTGGAAGGCGGCGTGGTCGTCTTGCCTCTGCCTGGTCAGCCGGGTCACCGTGGCCGGCGACAGCCCGGCCGTTGAGGAGAGGAACTGTTCCAGCGCCGCGGCCGGGTCGAAGGCTCTCGAGGACAGTCCGTGCAGGTAGGGCAGCGGCAGGACGTCGGACCTTCGGGGACTTACGGCACCACAGGGCCAGGATTTCTCAAGAGAACCGCTTACGTTCTGCGGTGGTCGTCCACGCGGCGGTCGCTCACCCGCGGCGCGGTAATCTCGACTGGCCCGGCGGCGGTGACCACGGCGCGGGGCCGGTGCCGGCCGTTGCGGTCCACCAGGCGGTGCCCGCGCTCGTCTCGCTCGGCAGCCAACTCCGCCATGTACTGGTTGACCTCCGCTTCCAGCGCGGCGGCGATCATTCGTTCGGTGCCCTGCTCGAGGACATGGTCACGGACATCGGCGAGGACCTTATCGGCGTCCCAGTCGCACCGCTTCAACAGGCGGTGCGTCCGCTCGGGAGCCGCATGACCGGCCTCCTCGGCACAAGCGCCGACTCCTGCGGCTCCGACCTGGCGAAACGATAGTCGAACCGCTCGTGCAAGTCGCTCAGCCTCCCACGTCCTCACGTAACCCAGCACCGCACCGATAGTCAGGCCAACGACCGCGCGGCAAGCAGTCACGCCAAATGCCGTTGCAGTCTAAATGGGGAGTCAGGGCGGTGCATCGTGGCTCGATCCTGACGGGTGAAGGCTCGGAGGAGCGAGACTGCTGCGAATCGGCCGAACGCGTATCACGCCGCAAGAGCAGAGGCGTGTCGGGGAGGGGTCTGACAGCATCCTGCGGGATGGTGTCCTGGACAGGGGGTCAACGCCGTGCTCCGTCACCTTACTCGTGGACTGGCCGTGAACGTGCTGCTGGTGATCATCGCTGGCACCCTCACGTACTTCCTTGCGGCTCTGAGCCTGGACCCGCGGTCTAACTTCGTGCAGCGCAACCCGCCCCCGTCACCCGCCGAGATCACGGCGACCTTGAATGCCTACAACCTCAATCCGGACACGCCGGTCTTCACGCGGTTCGTCCGATGGGTGGGCGGTGTGCTCAGCGGTGACCTGGGCCGCTCGGTGACCGGTGCCGATGTGGGGGACGAGTTTGTCCGCCGTGCGCTGACCAGCGTCCGGCTGCTGCTGTTCGCCACGCTCGTCGGCTCAGTCGGCGGGGTCCTGCTTGGAGCGTGGAGTGCCGTTCACCAAGGGGGGCGGTGGGCGGACCGGAGTGTCACGCTCCTCGCCTTCGTGGTTCTAGCGACCCCGGTATTCGTCACTGCGGTGGCCCTGCAACTCTGGGCGCGTAACGTGAACGACGTCGTGGGCCATACCGTCTTCGAGTACACCGGCGAGTACTCGCCCGGCGTGTCCGGACTCTGGGACGAATGGCTGAGCCGGGCACAACACCTGATACTGCCGAGCCTGGCCCTGATCGCCCTTCAGGCGGCCCTCTTCAGCAGGTACCAGCGCAACACGATGCTGGACGTCTTGCACAGCGACTTCGTCAGGACCGCCCGCGCCAAGGGCCTCACCCGGCGCGCCGCTCTAGGACGCCACGGGCTACGAGTGGCAGTCCTCCCCCTTCTTCCCTTCCTCGCGTACAACGCGGTGCTGGTGTTCACCGGAGCCACGTTCATCGAGAAGATCTTTGGGTGGCACGGCATGGGAGAGTGGCTGGTCGACTCCATCCTGACCAATGACGTGAACGTGGTCGCTGCGGTCGGACTGTTCACCGCCGCGCTCGTCCTCGTCGCCGGCCTGTTCGCGGACCTCCTGCACGCCGTTCTTGACCCGAGAGCGAGAGCGGCATGAGTGCCCTGCCTGATCCGGGAGCCTTGCTGCCGACCGAGCACGGCGACACCCTCCCGGCAGCGGGGGTGGCGCTGGAACGCGGTAGGAACGGGCGCGGCCGTCTCGTGTGGTCCCGGCTGCGACGCAGTCCCGAGGCGGTTATCGGCCTTTCGGTCCTGCTCACCATCACACTGCTCGCGTTCATCGCCCCGCTGCTGTACCCCTGGAGCCACATCGATCTGGACTACACGGCTCTTCAGGCACCCCCCGACAACACCCACTGGTTTGGTACCGATTCCGCGGGGGTGGATGTCTTCGCCATGACCATGCGTGGAGTGCAGAAATCCCTGGTGATCGGGCTGCTCACCGCGTTCATCAGCACCGTTATCGCGACCGCCGTGGGCACGACGGCGGGCTATGCCGGAGGCTGGCCGGACCGTGCAGCACTCAGCGTGATCGACCTTTTCCTGGTCCTGCCCGGTTTCCTCCTTGTGGCGGTGCTGTCACCGCTGATCGACGAGACGAGCTGGTTGCTCCTCGTGGTGCTCCTGTCGGTGCTCAGCTGGATGATCACCGGCCGGGCGGTCCGCAGCGCAACCCGCTCCCTTCGGCAGAGCGACTTCGTACGCGCCGCCGTTTACATGGGCGTTCGAGGACGAACCGTGGTCCAACGCCACGTGGTCCCGTCCCTTGCCTCGTTCCTCATCATCGACGCCACCCTGCAGTTCGGGTTCGCAGTCATCGCCGAAGCGGGACTCTCCTACTTCGGCTTCGGGGTGCAGCCTCCAGAGGTGTCGCTCGGCGCGGTGATCGCAGCCGGGACGTCCTCGGCGACGGCGTTTCCCTGGCTGTTCTACTTCCCGGCGGGCTGCCTGCTCCTGCTGTGCTTGTCGCTGTTCCTGCTCGGGGACGGTCTGCGGGCCGCTCTCGACCCGACCGCGCAGCGTATGAAGACCGTCCGCCGGAAGCAGATCCCGCCCACTACCGCCGGCCGATACGAGGAACCCCGCGCCGCGACCGGGAAAGGCACCGCGGCGAGGCCATTGCTGGAGGTACGCGACCTGCACGTGTCCCTGCCTGGCCCGAGAGGGACCGTACACGCCGTTCGAGGCATCTCTTACACGGTGAGCCCCGGTGAGGTGGTCGCCATCGTCGGGGAGTCAGGCGCGGGGAAATCCGTGTCCGCGTCCGCCGTCCTCGGACTGCTGCCCGAGGCGGCCGACGTCCGTGGTTCCGTGTGGTTGGACGGGGAGGAACTCACCGGACTTAAAGAGAGCGGCCTGACCCGCGTTCGCGGCAACGACCTGTCCATCGTGTTCCAGGACTCCTTGACCTCGCTCACACCCGTGTACACCGTCGGACACCAGATCGTCGAAGCGCTGCGGATCCACCAGCACATTGACAGGGCCACCGCCCGTCGGCGTGGCGTCGAACTGCTCGATCTCGTCGGCATCCCCGACGCCGCACGCCGCATGGATGCCTACCCGCATGAGTTCTCCGGCGGGATGCGTCAGCGGGTCTCCATCGCCATGGCCATCGCGAATGACCCCAAGGTCATCATCGCCGACGAACCCACTACCGCTCTGGACGTCACCACTCAGGCTCAGATCCTGGGCATCCTCGACAAGGCCCGCCGTGTCACCGGCGCCGGAGTCGTGATCATCACGCACGATCTCGCCGTGGTCGCCGGCCTCGCCGACCGCGTGCACGTCATGTACGCGGGCCGCTTCGTGGAGGAAGGCCCGGTGAACGACGTGTACGCACATCCCCGGATGCCCTACACGATCGGCCTCCTCGGAGCCGTGCCCCGCCCGGACACCGACCAGAGCGCACTGACCCCCATCGAAGGCGGACCTCCGAGCCCGCTCGTCCTCCCGGACTCCTGCCCCTTCGTCCCGAGGTGCCCACTGGCCGTCGACGCGTGCCGGGCGGGCGAGCCGGCCCTCCGCCCCCGGGCCGGAAACACCCACCCCACGGCCTGCATCCGCAGCGCGGAGTTCGAGGAGGGGGGCGGGCTCGACCCGACCGCCGTCTTCCCCGTCCCGGCCGTGGTGACGGGCGGCACATCCGGGGCGTACGGCGGAAAACCCCGGCCAAGTACACGGGCGCGCGACCAGCGCCCTGTTGTCCTGGATGTCGACCGGCTGCGCCGGTACTTCCCCGTGAAGCGGGGCACGCTGTTGCGTCGGCAAGAAGGCATGATCCGGGCGGTAGACGACGTCAGTCTCGACATCAGGCACGGAGAGACCCTCACCCTGGTCGGCGAATCCGGCGGTGGCAAGAGCACGCTCCTGCGGGAGATCATCGATGCGAGGCGCTCCCCGAGTCCAGCGGAGGGCAGAGTGCTGGTCGTGGGCCAGGACGTCCACCGCCTGAAACGCGCGGAGCGTACGCTGCTGTGTCGCGAGGTGCAACTGGTGGCCCAGGACCCGGTCGCCGGGCTGGACCCCCGCATGCCAGTCTCGGACATCCTCGCCGAGCCCCTGCTCACGCACGGCTGGCCCCGTCGGCAGATCGCCACTAGAACAACAGAACTGCTTCATCTCGTGGGCCTCGACAAAGATCACGCCGACAGCTTCCCCTCGCAGCTTTCCGGAGGACAGGCGCAGCGCGTGAGCATCGCGAGAGCCCTGGCCCTGCGGCCCCGGCTGCTGCTGCTCGACGAGCCGGTCTCGGCGCTCGACGTGTCCGTGCAGGCTTCGGTGCTGAACCTGCTGCGCGGACTGAAGTCCGAACTCGGTCTGAGCTGCCTTCTGGTCGCCCACGACCTGGCCGTGGCACGGTACCTGGCGGACCGAGTCGCCGTGATGCACCTCGGTCGCATCGTCGAGCTGGGAGACGCGGCGTCCGTGTTCGCCCGGCCTAGTCACCCCTACACGCACGTGCTGCTCTCCGCCGCTCCCCTGCCCGAGCCGGCGCGGGAACGCGGCAGGCGGCGCGTCCCGCTGCTAGGCGAGCCGCTCAGCGCCGCGGCTATTCCGGATGGGTGCCGCTTCCGGGGGCGCTGCCCTCGCTACATTACTCTGTCAAGCACAGAGCGTCGGCGGTGCGAGCAGGAGGACCCGCTGCTCCTTCCCTTGGCGGAGGACCATGCGGCGGCGTGCCACTTCGCCGGGGACAGCCCACCCGTACCCTGATCGGGAGCGGAGTGCCGTCGCGAACGCCGGGTAACGCAGGGACCGGCCGCCGGCCTCCGGTTCAAAACGCCGGATGACAACCTTCGACCACAAGGCCGTGGACGGCTTCATCCGCACGATGGAGCGCAACGGCGCTGGTCTGGCCACGCAGTCGATCGCCTTCGACAAGCTGAAGGCGATCCTCCTGGCGCCACCGGCTGGGCATCTACGACGACAACCCCCTGGAGGGCGTCAAGAGACCCCAGTACGATCCGAAGCGCGCGGTCATCCCCTCCGTCGCCCAGCTACGTCAGATACGCACAGTCGGCGACGACACGTTCCTGCTGTTCGCCGACCTGAGGAGCGGCTGCGGCAGGCGCAGCTGTGAACCCGTGATTCCGCGTGAGCTAGGCTGTCGCGCCACCAGCCCATGTAGACGCGGTCGTCGCCGTAGCTGCCGTACTCGTTCTCGATCTGCACGGCGACGCGGCCGCCGTGTGCGGTTTGACGAGTGGCGATGATCGGAATCAGGACATCGAATCTGCGGCTTACTTCGTTGATGCAGTCCCGGTGGCCCCTTTTAGGACGCACGCCGTGTCGCCCGGTCAGCCAGGCAGGCAGCCCACCGTTGTCCCATTCGGCGCAGATGTACGGGCCGGGCCAGACGATGGCGTCCAGGCCGGGTTCCTGCGCGAGTCGGAGGAACTCCGGCAAGTCGCGCCAGCCGTCGAAGTGGTTGTCGTCGCGGTGGCGTTCATGGAAGTTCCACGGCACATAGGTGTTGACGGGGCGGGTCCGAGAGCGGCGAGCCGCTGGAGGCGGTCGGCCCACAGCTCGGGGTGGACGCGGAAGTAGTGCAGGGAGCCGGACAGGATCCGGTGTGGCCGTCCGTGGCGCAGGAACGTGCCGTCGATCCAAGTCAGTGCGGGACGTGCCCGCGTCTTCGTGAAGTCGGGGACGGGGGCCTCGAATCCGGCGGTGGGAAGGCAAGGAGTCACTTGACGGCTCCGGCAGTCATGCCCGCGCGCCAGAAACGCTGGAGTGCTAGGAAGGCGACCAGGAGCGGGGCGATGGACACCAGTGATCCGATGACGACGAGGGGTGGGGGCACCGCGACATGGCTGGCGTTCCATCCGACCAGACCCACCGTGACCGGCTGGAGCTGACTGTCGCCCAGCACCATGGCCGGGAGGAGGTAGTTGTTCCAGATCTCCACGAACTGAAAGAGGAAGATCGTTACCAGGGCGGGCTGCATCATCCGAACTGCGATTGTACGGAAGACCCGGAACTCGCCCGCGCCGTCGAGGCGCCCGGCTTCGAGGACCTCGTCGGGCACGCTCTGTTCCGCGAAGACTCTGGCGAGGTAGACGCCGAAGGGACTGACGATACTCGGAAGCAGGACTGCGAGGGGACTGTCGATCAGGTGGACGTCCGAGAACAGTAGGTAAAGCGGCAGCGTGAACAGCACCTTAGGCACGAGGACAGCGGCCAGAACCAGAAAGAAGAGCACTGCGCGGCCGGGAAAGTCATACTTGGCCAGGGCATAGCCGGTGAGGGCTGAGAGAATCGTGCCGACCAGCGCGCCGACACCGCAGTACAGGATGCTGTTGAGCATCCAGTGCCAGAAGATCCCGTCGTCCTGACTGCTGAGCCGGGTGATGTTCTCGAACAGCCCGAAGCCGTCGAACCACAGGCCGCTACCGCTGAACTGTTCTCCGAAGGGCTTGGTCGCCGCCACCAACAGCCACCACAGGGGGAAGAGGAAATAGAAGGCGGACAGGCTTAGGAGGGCGAGCACGGTGACACGGCCGGCGGGGCTGGCCTCGCGTCGCGGTCTGATCCGGGCGGTGGTGGGAATCACCGTGGTCATGCGTGGTCTCCTCGGCGGGTCAGCTTGAAGAAGATGAGCGACACCACCCCTACGGCCACGGCGAGCAGGACTGACTGGGCTGCCGCGTAAGGGTAGTTACCGGACAAGACGGCGTTCTGCGCCGACATCAGAGGGGTGAACGCGGAGGTGATAGACCCGTTGGCAACCGGCTGGAGCACGGCCGGTTCGTTGTACAGCTGTGCCGAGCCGATGATCGAGAACACCGTAGTGAGCACCAACGCCCCCCGTACAGAAGGAATCTTGACGCTCCAAGCGATGCGTAGGGCGGACGCTCCGTCCATCCGCGCGGCTTCCAGCACTTCCGCCGGGATGGACTGCAGGGCCGCGTAAATAATGATCATGTTGTAACCGGCCCAGCTCCAGGTGACGATGTTCGCCACGGACCACAGCACGAGGTCGTCGTCGAAGAAGGGGATGGTGACGGCGAGCGGTTCGAGCAGCCGGTTGAGCGGGCTGGACGTCGACGAGTACATGAAGGACCACACGAGCGCGGCGCTGACGCCGGGGATCGCGTAGGGAACGAAGCTCGAAAGGCGGAAGAAGCCCCGCCCTCGGGCGGATTTGGAGTCGATGAGCAGGGCCAGGACCAAGGCGATGCCTAGCATGAGGGGGACCTGGACGATGCCAAAGAGCGCGACACGGGCAAGCGAGGCGGTGAACGAACCGTCATGCAGGGCACGGGTGTAGTTGTCCAGCGGTGCGAAAGCCTCAGTGGGCGCGGTCAGCCCCAGGCCGGACCGGCGAATGACGAAGAGACTGCTGTAGGCCGCGTACACGATTGGCGCGAGGTACATCGAGATGAACAGAACGACGTACGGAGCACAGAACAGCAGTGGGCGTAGCCGCCGGGGGCGGTCGGGCCGCGCCTGGTGGGACGGGGCGGTGGCTGCCGAACGCCGTCCGGGGGCGCGGCGCGCGGTGGAGGCTTGGGTCACGGGCGTTCCTCACTATGGCCGTCGTCGGACCGGTGACAGGCGTCCAGGCGACGGTCGGCTGACAGGGCGGCGACCCGCCGGGCGGGAGATGGGACCCCCGCCCGGGGACCTGCTTAGGGGGCGACGGCCAGGCCCTGCTTGCGCATCTCGGTCACGGTGGACTTCTGTGTGTCGCGCAGTGCCTGCGCGATGGTGCCCTTGCCGGTCCAAGCCTTGCCCAGGCCGTCGTTGAGGTCTGCGGACGTGCTGGTCATCAGAGGGCCCCAGGTCCACTCGGGGTCGACATCCTGGGAGGCGGTAGCAAAGACGTCGTAGATCTGTTGCCCGCCGAAATAGGGATCGGCCTTTAGCTGCGGCAGGTGCAGCAGCCCGCTCGCTGCCGGATAGAGCGAGGCCTTCTCGATCAGTCCCCCGAACGCATGCTCATCGGTGCTCAGCCAGTGGGCGAACTCCCAGGCAGCCGCTGTGTTTTCGCAGCCCTTAAGAATGGCCGTAGCCGAACCGCCGGCGTTGCCGACCTCGTTTTTGCCCTTCTCCCACTGAGGCATGGGGGCGACGGCCCACTGTCCGGCGCCCTGCTTGGCGCCACCCTTGATGACTCCTGCCTGCCACACGGCCCCCACCACCGTGGCGATGTTGCCGTTGCCGAGGCCTGTGTACCAGGCCTGGTCGTACATCGGGGCGCTGCTGATTAGGCCGTCCTCGACCAGACCTTGCCAGTAGTCGGCCACCTTCTTGTTCTCCGCGGAAGCCATGGTGACCTTCCAGGAGTCGTTGTCGACGCTGAACCAGTCGGCGTCGGCCTGCCACGCGAGGCCGGCATAGTCGTAATCGAGGTAGGGCGAGGAGATGAACCGCTTGGGGTCGGAGGCGTGGATCTTCTTGCCGGCGTCGCGGTACTCGGCCCAGGTGGTGGGCGGCTGGAGGCCGAGGGAATCAAAGAGCTTCTTGTTGTAGAAAAGGGCCATGGGGCCAGTGTCGACGGGTGCGCCGTAGACAGCGCTGCCGAGGCTCACGGAGTTCCAGGCGGCGGGCTGGTAGTCCTGCTTGGAGGAGGCGGCGTACTTCGCGACGTCCTTCAGGGCGCCTTGAGCGGCGAAGCTGGGCATGGTCTCGTACCCCACCTGTGCCAGACAGGGGGCGTTGTCGGCCTTCACGGCGTTCAGCATTTTTTGGTAGCCGCCCTTCGCCCCGGGCTGCACTGTCTGGTACGTGACCTGGATGTTCGGGTGGCTGGCGTTGAAAGCCTTTACAGCGTCCTCGTAGCCCGGAGCCCAGCCCCAGAATGTTACCGATGCCTTCTTGTTGTCGACCGAATCTAGGCCAGAGTCCGATCCGGAGCAGCCAGTGGCCGACAAAGTGAGGGCGAGACCGCCTATCGCTCCGGCAAAGCGAACCAGATTGCGCTTCACAGCTCCTCCTGAGTGCCATGGCCGGCTATGGCGGCGTCTTGGACGGGCCGCTTGGCCGACCGTGGGGAAACGACTACGCGATGCGTGTCGATGGCTGAGACTATGGCATCAAATGTTATCGATGCCAACAGTGGTGATAGAGCGAGCCCCCTACCGGGCGAACCGCACGTGAGCGCCGATGTGGGCGATATCATTGAGAGGGTTCATCGTGTGGAAGGGATCTCATGGGGAAGAGTGGCAACAGCAGCAATGGGACTCGCCCGCCGGGCATGGCGGATGTCGCGCGAGTGGCTGGCGTGTCCGCACAGACCGTCTCGCGGGTACTCGCCGGGCATACCAACGTGCAGGAGAAGACCCGCGTGAGGGTCCTGGCCGCGGTTGACCAGCTCGGCTACCGGCGTAACAACGCCGCGCGCATACTCTCCTCTGGCCGCAGTCGCACCATCGGAGTCGTAACTCTCCGGACGAACTTCTACTCGAGGGCGGCGGTCACCTCGGGCATCGAGAACGCGGCCAAGGAGGCGGGATACGCGGTCAGTACCGCCACCACCACCTCGCTGGACACTTCTGCCATTGAGAACGCGTTGTCCCGGCTGGCCGACCAGGGTGTGGAAGGGGTCGTCCTCGCCGTACCGCTGATCCATACCAACGGCCGGATCGAGCAGCTCACCCGGTCCACCCCCACCGTTACCATCGACGGATCACGCACCGCCGCCACGGGGGTCCTCGCCCTCGATCAGGCTGAGGCCGCTCGCATCGCCACCCGGCACCTCCTCGATCTCGGCCATGAGACTGTCTGGCACATCTCCGGTCCGCCCGAATGGCTCGAATCGGCACAGCGTCACCACGGTTGGCAGACAGCCCTCGAAGCCGCGGGCCGTTCGGTGCCTCCTCCGCTGGAAGGTGACTGGTCGCCAGCTTCTGGGTACCGTAACGGACTCGTCCTAGCCAGGATCCCCGACGTCACCGCCGTCTTTGTCGCCAGCGACGAGATGGCGTTCGGGGTGATTCGAGCTTTGCACGAGGCTGGCCGAAGCATACCGGAGGACATCTCCGTGGTCGGGTTCGACGACATAGAACTTGCTGAATACTGCTCGCCATCGCTGACCACCATTGCCCAGCCTTTTCAGCAGGTGGGCGCCCTTGCGGTGACACACCTGCTCCGTCAGATTGAGGCGCCCGGTGCCCCACCCAAACCGCACGCCGTCGAACTACGCCTCATTGTGCGCGCCAGTACGGCCGCAGTTCCCAGCCGTTGACCGTCGGTCCGCCGCCGGAGCCGAACCGCCGGCGCCTGAGCGGCACTGAGCAGACGCGGGGGGGCCGGTCCGAACCACCTTCTGGATCAAGTGATGCCAGTGTCGAGAGGTGGTCGTGGTCAACCTAGTTGTGTGGAACGCCAGCCCTCCATATTGTCCGCCCCTTGGCGTTGGCCCGTTGGTCCACCGCCCCACTTCCGGTCGCCACATGCTGCCACGGTATTGAGCCCAGTCATGACCGCTCGATCACCTAGCAATCACCACGATTTCCCGCGAGGGGAATCTCGCCTCGCCGCGATCTTCCGCTCCGGAACGCGGGCAGTCGGCCGCGTTTGGTGTGTCGGCTACGACGTCACCGTCACACGCGACACGTATGCAGCCATTCCTGTCGATTCGACACTCCTACGTATCTTGGCGATTCGGCTTGCATCAGGACTACTGCGACGGTTCCCGCAGCCCAAGTGTGGCATCTGCGTTGCACCACCTGTCCGCAGGAGGAGCCGCTGAGCAATCGGGCGCCTCAACGGGCCAAGGCGGAGTTTTATACCTACCACTCAGGGCTCACAAACTTGCGCCGCGCAGGAACGACCCTCAGACGACCGCCACCCGACCGCGAAGGCCGGCGACGGGGCGTGGAGAAACTCAGGCTGTTCAAGATGGTCAAGGCTTCCTCGATCAAGTCCCGGGCTCAGGCGATCAACCAGCTCAAGGCCGTTCTTGTGGCCATCGACCCCGAGCTCCGCGAGTCTCTGGCTGGCCTGAACAACCCCAAATTGATACGCACTTGCGCCGGGCTCGACAGCTCGGCCTCCGGAACGGCAGGTGCCGCCGCCCCCACGCTCAGACTGCTGGCCCGCCCGGATCAGCACCTCACCGAGGAGACCGAAGATCTCACCACGCGGATCGGAGACGTCATCACGCAGCACAATCCGCAACTCCTGGCCTGCTACGGCGTCGGCCCCTCGACACTGCCGCGATGCTTCTGATTGCAGCAGGTGACCACCCGGAACGCCTCCGCAGCGAGGCCTCGTTCGCAGCCTTCTGCGGCGTCGGCCCAGTCGAAGCCTCCTCAGGGAAAACCAACGTCGGCGCCTCAACCGGGGCGGAAACCGGCAGGCCGACTCCGCCCTCTACACCATCGTGCTGGCCCGTCTCCGATGAGACACCCGCACCCGCGGCAACTTGGACAGGCGCGTCTCCGCACCTCGCGGCACAGTAGCTTGCGCTCCGTGGGTGTGGGCGTCCCGGCCCGCGACCAGCACCCGGCCGCCTCGTGGTGCGCCTGTCGTCGACAATCTTCCGCTTTTGTCGGCCGGGGCGGGCGGACGGTCTCCCGGTGATCGGCGGCGTCGATACCCGCCTTCCGGTCCCGTCGGGGACCACGGAGGCGCCGGCCCGTCAATCGCCGCGCGGACATGGCGTACTTCTCCGCCGAATCCCGGGCCTGGCCGCGCGAGTGCAGGCTCGTCCCGCGGCCCGGCATCGAGTTCGGCGAACGCCTCGGTCGACACCGCTGGAAGATCGAATGGTCGATCGCTTGGCTCCGTCCGCTACCGTCGCCTCACCGTCCGATACGAAGGAAGGGCTCGCACTTCCTCGCTCTTCTCGCCCTGGCCGGCTACAAGAAGCTCGCGAAACCTGCGACGTGAGATACCCTCGTGCTCCCGCACTTGCTTCCGGCGCTCCTGCACTGCGCATTTCCATGCGACGCACTGTAAGCCGTTTGCAGGCAAGGGTGCATTCAAGAACGAAAGTTTACGTATTACGTAGGGGCACCTGCCCGTAAAACTCTTGAGGCGCGTCGCAACCTGGGGGAACAAGCCCGAGGTTCGAGTTTCTGCAGGAGAAGTTCCTCAGCCGCCCCCTTGACGGCGGCACGTCACAGCCATTGAGTCAACGCGGCAGAAGTGCAGTTCAAGGGTGAGGACGGCTTTGGCTGCGGTCGTGAGCCAGGTCGGGCTGCAGCGTGCTGTGCGGAAGATCCGCCAGGTCTTGAGGCGGGCCATGCCTCGCTCGACGGGGTAGCGCAGGCGGGCGTGGGCCTTGTGCAACGCCTGCTGGCGCAGGCTGAGTTCTTTGCCAGGGCGGCGCCTTTGCCCGTTGGCGAAGGTGCCGCCGGCTCCGAGGTTCGCCAGGTCGGCCAGTGCCGGGATGCCCAGTCGGCGGCACGTGTTGATGATGCGGTGTCTGCGGGCCGCGGTGAGATTGTGGGTGCGGCCGGGCAGCACCACTGAGATCCACAAGATCGTGCCGTCCGGAGCGGTGACCACTTGAACGTTCACTCCGTGGCGCCGGTGCTTTCCCGAGTAGTCGCCGCGTGCGTCACCGACCCGGTCGCACTCCGCCAGAGTGCCGTCGACCAGCACGTACCCCGCTCGCGCCTTGACTTCGCGCAGGGCGCGGGTCAGCCCCGGTGCCTTCTTGGCCAGGAGTGTCACGACGGAGCGGACGTAGGCGTGCGCCGTGTCGACGCTGATCCGGAAACCGGCCGAGATCTGGGCGAGGGTGGTGTGCTGGCGCAAGTACACCAGCGCGACCAGCGCACGCTGGCGCGCAGGTACTTTGCACCGCCGGTCACCCTCACGGAGGACGATCAGCATCGTTACCGTCTCTACGAGAGCGTGCGGACGGTCGAGTGCGGCAGGATACGTAATCAACGGGGCTCCCCGGCAAGCGAGATGAGATGTCAGACTCCTCCCTCAACTGCATGGGAGCCCCGCCCGTTGTGCCGCTACGGCCCCACCACCGACCTCACCCGATCGGTGACCACCCTGAAAAGCTCCCTGACTCAGGACACTACGAGCCAACCACGGTCACATCGTTTACTGGACACACCCTGATCCGCCGCTACACCATTTGGCGGAACAAACATGCCGCCGGCGAACGCCTCCGCGAGGTCGTGAACAGGGCGAACGTTGCCTGATGCGGCGCTAGACGCGGCGGTCCTGGCTCAACACTCCACTACGTTCACGGCCAGTCCGCCCCGGGAGGTCTCTTTGTACTTGACCTTCATGTCGGCACCCGTCTCTCTCATCGTCTTGATGACCTTGTCCAGGGAAACGACATGGGCACCGTCACCGTGAAGCGCCATTCGGGCGGCGCTGATGGCCTTGACGGCGGCAATGGCGTTCCTCTCTATACAAGGGATCTGTACCAGGCCGCCCACGGGGTCACAGGTCAGCCCGAGATTGTGCTCCATGCCGATTTCGGCAGCGTTCTCAACCTGCTCGGGTGTACCCCCAAGTACCTCCGCCAGGCCCGCAGCGGCCATCGAGCACGCGGAGCCGACCTCACCCTGGCAGCCCACCTCCGCCCCGGAGATTGACGCGTTCTGCTTGAACAGGGCACCTACGGCGGCGGCGGCGAGCAGGAAGCGGACGACGCCGTCCTCGTCCGCTCCCGGCACGAAACTCACGTAGTAGTGCAGCACCGCCGGGACAATCCCCGCAGCGCCATTGGTAGGGGCAGTCACGACACGGCCTCCCGATGCGTTCTCCTCATTGACCGCCAGCGCGTAGAGAGCCACCCAGTCCATGACGTCCAGTGGGTCTTCCGTACGACCGCGCTTCTCGACGAGCATGCGGTGGAGCTGCGGCGCCCTCCGTCTGACCCTGAGTCCTCCGGGGAGTGTCTCCTCAGTCCGGTTGCAACCTCGCCGCACACACGCCCGCATCTCCTCCCAGATGCCGAGCAATTCCGAGCGAACCGCGCTTTCGGAGCGCCAGGCTTCCTCGTTGGCAAGCATCACTCCGCTGATGGGGAGCCTGGATTCACTCGTCCGTAGCAGCAACTCAGCAGCCGATACGAACGGATGGGGCACCATCGTGTCGTCCGGCTCGACCGCTTCCCCACCACTCGCAGCCTCGTCGATGACGAAGCCGCCGCCCACGGAATAGTAAGTACGCTGGGCTATCTCCTTCCCGTCCCGTCCCAGAGCGCGGAACCGCATGCCATTGGGATGAAAGGGCAAGACGCGCCGACGGTGGAGCACGAGGTCTGCCTGCTCGTCGAACGCAACCTCGTGTCGTCCGAGCAGTGTGAGGCGCCCCGTCTCCCTGATGAGCCGGACGCGGCTCTCCACAACATCCGTGTTCACGGTGGCCGGGTCCTCCCCTTCCAGCCCCAGCAGTACGGCCTTGTCGGTGCCGTGTCCGCGTCCCGTGGCTCCAAGAGAACCGAAGAGTTCGGCTTTGACACGATCCACCTGCATCAGATGGCCCGCTGCCGCCAAACCGCATGCGAACATGCCGGCCGCCTTCATGGGACCCACCGTGTGCGAGCTGGACGGCCCTATGCCAACCTTGAATAGGTCGAACACGCTGATCAACACGCTGGGTCTCCTTCGCCAAGCCCTACTCAATGTTGCGTTTAACGCAAAGGGTTGCGCTTACTGAAACGAAACACAACCCTTGGGTTTTACGGAGGGAGCTGGCCGCCCTCATGTGCCCTGCGGCGAACGAGATGGGTGCGGTACGTCAGGGTTCGGCGTTCCGTCGGCACCTTGCGGTTAATGCGCAACCCTCCGGCGGCAGTCAGTCGGCGCCCACCGGGCGAGTCCAAGCCGAGGCACCCCGCCGCAGGGCCGGTTACATCCGTCGGGGTCAGGACACAGAGACACGAACGCCAGCGTCAGTCCATGTGCCTCACGCGCACGCTTGCGCACCTCGCTGCCGAGCTCCGCCCGACAGGCGCTGGCGGAGCCGCGCTCGTCCGGCGGGAAGCCCCAGGTATCGCCGCCGCCCTGGTCAACCCGGCAGGGTGAGGAGCGACCGCAGCAGGACCGTCAGCCCTGCAACGAGGCTGACAGCGACGTTTCAGACGGCGTCTGCGGTGCGCCGCCCGACAGTCCGACGGCGACCAGTACTGCTTGTCCCAGGGCTGTCATCCCTGGCGCAGCGCGATGCCAGACGTGTGAAGCGGCTCCGTCCATGCCACCTACAACGACATGCCAGCCCCATCCTTCGCCGCGCGCGAAACCCGAGCGGCCGGCTCACTGCCCACCAAGGCGGCGGACGCCATGTTGACCGACCCGAGGCGCCCCCCGGGAGGCTCCCCGTCTTGTTACTGACCTTTCCGTCTGGTTGTCGGGGCTGACATTGCTAGATCCCTGCGGTACGCCGTGGCCATGAGATATGCACAGGGTGGTGGTCTCACTCCGCAGGGCCAGGCCGCGCGGGAGCGGGTGCGCATGCTGGCCGTCGATGGCTTTGCGCGGGGTGAGAAGAACACGGTGATCGCGACAGAACTGCGGGTCAGCGTCCGGTCGGTGGAGCGGTGGCGCCGGTCCTGGCGCGAGGGAGGGCGACAGGCACTGTGCTCTTCGGGGCCGGCCAAGCGGCCGAAGGTGGGTGACAGTGGCTTCGCCGTGTTGGAGCCACTGTTGCTGGAAGGCGCGATGGCTCAGGGCTGGGCGGATGAGCGGTGGACGCTCTCGCGGGTGCGGCTGCTGATTGCAGAGCAGTTGGGAGTGTCGTTGTCGGTCCGCGGAGTGTGGGAGTTGTTGCGGCGGCACGGCTGGTCGTGTCGGCAGCCTGCCCGGCGGGCGGTCGAGCGGGACGAGACGGCGGTGGCCGACTGGGTGAAGGAGACATGGCCGCAGGCAAAGCCACCGCGGCGACGCTCGGGGCATGGCTGGTCTTCGAGGATGAAGCCGCTGTCTCGATGACGTCGCACCACGCACGCACCTGGGCGCCCAGAGGGAACACGCCTGTGGTGCGGTTCAACGGCGCGTCCCGCGGCCGCATCTCGATGGCTGCACTGGTGTGCTTCAAGGCCGGCGAACGCAGCCGTCAGATCTACCGTCCTCGCATCCAGGGCCATCACCGAGGTGCCCACCGTGGCTTCACCTGGCAGGACTACCGTGACCTGCTCGTGCGGGCACACCTTCAGCTCGGCGGTCCCGTCGTGGTGATTTGGGACAATCTGAATGTTCATCGCTGCAGTCGATTACGTGAGTACGCGGCCGAGCAAGACTGGCTCACTATCGTCCAGCTGTCCAGCTACGCACCCGACCTCAATCCGGTCGAGGGCATCTGGTCTTTGCTCCGACGCAGCACTACCGCCAACGTCCTCTTCCGCGACCGCGACCACCGTGTCCAAGCCGTCCGCAGGGGCCTGCGCCGCATCCAACGACGCACCGACCTCATCGAGGGCTGCCTCGCCGAAACCGGCCTCTCGCTCAACACGACAACTCGACGGAAAGGTCAGTACGTAGCTTCCCAGCAGCACCAGCTCCGCGTCCTTGGTCGTGCGCACCCGGTCCACTCGAAGGCCTCGGACCGTGCCCAGGCAACTCCTATTCATCTCCGTTACAAGCGCATTGCTCTTGACGGATATGTCCCGTCATCGGATGGTCAAGCGCACACTGAGGCCGTCAAGGGCGTTCCGGCCACTCCCCGGGCGAATGACGGGGCCGCGTCGTCCGCGCTCCCGACCTGTGCCCAGGATCCGACCAACGAACCGGAGCTCAGCCATGCTTCCTGCCCGTCCGCTGGCAGCGGCCAGTGTCCTTGCCCTCCTCGCTCTGTCTCTGTCTGCTTGTGGCGAAGAGGTGCCCATCCCCACCGTTGCCGCGGTGCGGTCGGCGACCTCTGCCGAGGATCTGGGGGGGATGAAGCAGTTGGTGGCAGCTGCCCAGCGTGAAGGGACGTTGAACGCTGTCGCGATTCCGAGAGACTGGGCGAACTATGGAGCCCTGATTGATGAGTTCGAGAGACGATATGGCGTCAAAGTGAACATCCGGAACCCCTCCGGCTCAAGCAGTGAGGCCGTCAGCGCCTTGAGACGCCTAGGGGCTTCCCCGCAGGCCCCAGACGTGGTGGACATAGACCCCGCTCACGCCGAGACCGCGGCAAAGCAGGGGCTGTTCGCTCCCTACCGTGTCGCCACCTACGCAGACGTACCCGCGGCCCAGAAGGATCCGATGGCCCGGTTCTACAGTAACTATGGCGGCTATGTCTCCATTGGTTGTGACGCCGGTACTCGGACAGCCTGCCCAACGACCTTCTCCGACCTGAAGAAGCCGGAGTACAGGGGCAAGGTCGCGCTGAACGGTGATCCTCGGCACTCCGGTTCAGCGCTTAGCGCAGTGTTCGCCGCGGCCCTTGCCAACGGCGGATCCTTCGACGACGTACGTCCCGGTATCGACTTCTTTCGGGAACTCGCTCACGACGGCATCTACATCTCCACCCAGCCCTCGCGGAAGACCATCGTGAGTGGCGAGACCCCCATTGTCATCGACTGGGACTACCTCAATCAGCAGCACTGGCAGGAGGTGGCCGGCGAGCAGCTCTGGACAACGTGCATCCCCGTGGATGGCGAATTCTCGCGGTACTACGCAATGGCGATTAACGTGCGCGCTCCCCATCCGGCCGCCGCACGGCTGTGGCAGGAGTACCTGTTCAGTCCTGAGGCACAGAATCTCCGGCTGGAAGGTTTCGCACGTCCTGTCTTGATGACCGCGATGGAGCGAGACAAGACGCTCCATCTGCCGGCTGCTGGCTGGCTCCCGATGAGCTATCGCGCCCCCACAGAGGCCCCCACTATCGCGCAGATCACGGCGGCTAAGAAGGTGGTGGCGAGTAGTTGGAAGGACGTGCATCAGCCATGATTGGGCTGTTGGACGTTGGAGTCGAGCTTCTTCGGTCAGGGCTCGACTCCAACGTCCGCCGCTCAGGGTCGCGGTCCTCCTCGACCTTGGTCGACGTGAGACGACGCAAGGTCGCGACGGAGCCTCTCTGCGAGGACATCGACGGCAGGAGGATCAAGGACTTCGAGGTGGTGCCCGGGCACATCAACCACTGCGAGGTTGCGGCAATAGGCGCTCCAGCCGAGACAAGATTCGGACCGCTCGTACCTCATCTCACGGACAGTGTGAGGTGCGGGCTCTGAGGCCCGGTACAGCAGGGTGCGGCCACCATATGGCCTGGGGGTGTGGCGCTCACCGCTGCGGAGGTCGATGGCGGAGTCACGCTGGTGAGTGAGGACCGCTGGTGGCAGAGCATTCAGCTCTGCGAGTGCATCGGCGATGACGCGGACCTGCTCGGTGTCGTTCAGTGCAGCCAGGAGGTCGTAGTCCAGTGTCAGTCGCTTCCCGTAGGTCTGTTCAACGTAGTGGGCGAAACCGGCGTAGCGGCGCACTGCCTCGTCGTGGGGCGACAGCCCCGGGGCAGGCAATGGCAGGATGGAGTCGATCAGGACGACCGCTTCCACCCGGACGCCGCCTTCACTGAGCAGGCGTGCGGTCTCCTGAGCGACTACTCCGCCGTAGGACCAGCCGCCGATGACACAAGGCCCCTGAGGGTGCCGGGCCGTGATCACTTCAGCGTAGCGCTGGGCTCGGGCTTCTACGTCCACAACATCGTCGAAACGGTCCAGGCCGAAGCACGGACGTCCGGGCTTGAGCCTGTCGGCAAGACTCTGGTACACCGACGACGTTCCACCGGCGGGATGGACCAGGTACAAAGGGGCCTCAGTGCCTGCGGACCGCAGTGTGCGCAAGCAGCCGACCGATCCGTGTTGTATGCGGGGTCGCACAACGGTGGCGATTTCGGCCAGCGATCCGCCCGTAAGCCATAGTTCTCGGCGTGAGATGCTGGTGCCGAGTCTCGTGGAGAGAGTCGCCGCGAATCGCTCCATGGCCTCTGGCTCCGTACGCAGAAGTGCCGGTACCACCCGGATGTCAGTCTCGCGAGGCTCGCTGCCGGCCACCGTGTTCCAGGTGTGCAGTACCAGCCGCTCTGCCTCGTCCCGGGGAGCGACGGCTGGCCGGTCAGGTCCGGCGGAAGCCGTCCTAGGGCGTTCGAGGTGAGCGGCCGTCTCACGCAGGGACGCCCCCCGAGTAAGAAGACTCGCCGGAAGTTCCTTGTCGAAGGTGCGCATGATCGCCGCCTGAATACGCTTGGCCAAGAGCGAGTCGAGACCGAGCTGGGTCAAGGGGGCATCGACGTCGAGCCGGTCCGGCGAGTAGCCCGTGATCGAGGCGACGAGGCGGTGCAGCTGGGGTAGTACCTGCTCGTCGTGCGGCGGAGAGCCGGGGATCGCTCGGATGGCGGACGGCTGTCGCTCCTCCGGAGCGCCCTTCCCTGATGAATGAGGACCGTCTCTGTCGGGAGCCACGGGCCAGAATCGCTGATGCCGCCAGCGCGGCAACGGCACATCGACGACGTGCCCGCGTGGTGCGAGAGCCTCCGGTGACACCTCCACACCGCAGGTGATGAGACTCGCCAGACTGGTCCGGAAGGTCTCCGCGTTGTCCGTGTCCTTTCGCATGGAGGGGATTACCAAGGCGTCGTGGATGTCGAGTGCCCGCAGGTTTTCCAAGACAACGGACGTTTGCGTGGGGTGTGGTGACAGCTCGACAAAGGTGCGCCCGCCATCGCGGACCGCCGCTTGCACAGCATCCGCGAAGCGCACCGGCCTGCGCATATTGGCTGCCCAGTACGACGCATCGCAATGGGGATCCTTGAGTACGTCCTCGTCAGTGGTGCTGTACATCGTCGTGTGCGGTCGCCGCGCGCGGAGTGCGGCGAGCCGAGCCTGCAAGTCCTCAAGCAGCGGTTCGACGGATGGTGTGTGGCCTGCCACGCCCACGGGTACGAGCCGAACGGTTCGACCTTGTCGGCCCAGTCTCTCGGCGAAGGAGCGGACGTCTTGCACCGGACCGCCCACCACACACTGTGTGGGTGAGCCGTACGCGGAGACATGGATGCCGGCGCCGTCCGGGACGAACTCGCGCACCGCTTCCCCCGGCAGGTCGACCACAGCCATGGCACCGCCAGAGAGACCGGCGAGCAAGCGGGACCGTGTCGCGATCACCCGCACGGCGTCGTCGAGGTCTAGCGCGCCGGCCGCGGCCGCAGCGGCCACTTCTCCCATGGAATGACCGATGACGGCAGTGGGATGCACACCGTAGGACCGCCACAGTCCCGCGAGCGCCATCTGAACGGCGAACAGGACGGGTTGAGCCACCTCGGGACCGCCGAAGTCGGTGTCGGCTTGCAGGAAGGCTCGCAGGCCGAAGCCGCAGTGCTCGGCGATCAAGGGCTCAAGTCTGGTGATCTCTGCGGCAAAGGCCGGTTCCGTCTCCAGCAGCCGCTTGCCCATGCCGGGCCACTGTGCGCCGTACCCTGGGAAGATCCAGACGAGCCCCCCAGTAAGGTCGGCTGCCCCGCGGACGATGCGCGGTGACGACTGTCCAGCGCTGAGCCGCTGTAGGGCGGTGGCGGCCTGTTCGTTGTCGTGCGCCACCACCGCCGCCCGCGCCGTGCCCCGGCCGACGCGTCCCGCGAGCGTGCGGGCGACATCACTCAGGACGGTGTGCCTGCCGCGTCCTACGGCGAACCATTGAGCAAGACTGTCCGCCTGTGCGTTTAGTTGCCAGGCTGTAGGCGCATCCAGCAACAGCACGGAAGGGGCCGGCACCGTGGCGTCCCGTGTCCCTGCAGCGGGTGTGGCCGACTGGTGCTCTTGAAGGACGACGTGGGCATTCGTCCCGCCCATGCCGAATGCTGAGACACCAGCGGTGGCACGGCCGGAGTACCGGGGCCAGGGCCGCGTCGCGCTGACGACGCTCAGGCCAGCTTCGGCCACGTCGAGGTGGCGGTTGGGCACCGAGTAGTGAAGGGACCGCGGAATCTCGTCGTGAGCCAGCGCGAGGACAGTTTTGACCAGGCCGGTGATTCCGGCTGCGGCTTCCAGATGGCCAGTGTTGCTCTTAACTGAGCCGATCAGCAACGGCCTGTCCATGTCACGGTCCTGCCCCAGGACCGCACTCAGCGAGCCGGCTTCTATCAAGTCCCCCACGGGCGTACCCGTACCGTGCGCCTCGATGTAGTCAACGTGGGAAGGGGCGACGGGGCCGCGGATGTGGTGGGCCTCGTGGAGAAGCGCACGCTGGGCGGCTGCGTCGGGGGCGAGTAGGCCGTTGGACCTGCCGTCGGAGTTGACGGCGGAGGAACGGATCACGGCCAGTACACGGGCGCCCGAGCGCTCGGCGTCCGCCAGTCGTTTGAGGACGACGACCACGCATCCTTCGCCGCGGACCATACCGTCGGCTGTGCCGTCGAACGCACGGCAACGCCCTGTCGGTGACATGGTTCCCGTCTCCTGCAGGGCACGCGTGGTGGCGGGAGCCAGCAGGAGATTTACACCACAGGCCAGTGCTGTGTCGCTCTCTCCGGTGACGAGGCTGCGGACCGCTTGGTGGACGGCGACCAATGAGGATGAGCAGGCGGTGTCGAGCGCCATGCTGGGCCCTTTGGCATCCAGCACATACGAGAGGCGATTCGCGGCCATACTCAACGCGACACCGGACGCCGTCCAGGCATGGACCGTTTCCGGACGTTGGGCGGTGAGTTGGGCATACTCCGCCGTACTGATGCCGACGAACACACCTGTCCTGGTGCCCGCTATGTCCCGGACGGGTATCGCCGCGTGGTCCAAGGCCTCTCGGGAGACTTCCAGAAGGAAGCGCTGCTGAGGATCCATAGCCAACGCCTCGCGCGGAGTGATGCCGAAGAAATCGGCGTCGAACCCCGCGATGTCGTCCAGGTACCCGCCGTGCCGGCTGACACCGGTGACTTGGGTGTCGCCGCCGGCGTCGAATGACCGCCATCGGCCCTCCGGCACTGTGCTGACCACATCGCGCCCCTCCCGGAGCACCCGCCAGAAATCGGCCGGACTGTGCACCCCTCCAGGCAGACGGCAACCGATGCCGACTACCGCGATCGGTTCGTCGAGTGACGTTGACTCCTGATGCAGGTCGCCCTCTGGCGATGCTGTGTGTATCTTTTCCGAGAGATGACGCACGACCTGGCCCAGCGTCGGGTACTCCCACAGCAAAGTCGGCGCGAGCGTTGCTCCCGTCAAGGCGCTCAGTTCACCCGTCAGAGCTATCGCGTCGCGGGATGTCACGCCGTACTCGGCGAACGGCGTGTCGTCGGCTATGTCGTGCGGTGCCATGCCGTAATCGGCGCACAGGCGCTCGACGACGGCGCTACGGATGCTCTTGGCAGCGGTAGGTCGTTCGCTCATGACAGCCGCCCTCCGATTCCGAGGTCCCCGGAAAGGTACAGCGCCTTGCATGCGGAGCGGGAAACCTTGCCGCTCGATGTCCGCGGTACGGTTCCTGGTGGCGCCACATGAAGGGCTTGGAGCCGTAGCCCGTGATGGTGGGACAGAGCGCCACGAGCCTGACGGACCGCCTCTTGGCAGTCTTCCAGGCCAAGGACCAAACCGTGTCGCTGCTCGGCGACGACGACGAGTCCTGGAGCCGCGTGCTCGTCGAGGTCAACGCTGAACGCCGCAAGGTGGTCTCGTCGTATCCATTGCACCGCTTCCTGGACCGTCTGCTCAAGGTCCTGCGGATAGTGATTACGGCCATCCATGATGATCAGGTCCTTCAGCCGCCCTGTGATCAGCAGCCTTCCGTGATACAAAACCCCCAGATCGCCGGTCCTCAGCCAGACGCCGTCCTTGTGGCCCACTCGAGTCGCGAAGGTGTGCGCGGAACTCCCGTCGCGCCTCCAATAGCCGACTCCCACGTTGGGACCGGAGACGGCGATCTCCCCCACCTCGTCCGGATCAGCCGGGGTATCGCTGCCCGGCCGGACCACGCACACCTGCTGTCCGGTCGGTTGGCCGCAGGTGACAGCACTCACCGCGGTCGGGTCGGCAGGACTGCTCTCCAGGATCCTGCCCTTCTCAAGTGCGGAGCGGTCGAGCATGACGGTCTCGGGCGGACGGTTCACCGGGTCTGTGGACACGAAAACGGTTGCTTCTGCCAGACCGTACGAGGGGCAGTGTGCCTCGGGGCGAAGCCCCGCTCGGCCAAGAGTGCGCTGGAACCTGGAGACCGTCTTAGGGCGAACAGGCTCACTGCCGTTGATCATGACGCGGATTCGGCTCAAGTCGGCGGACAGCAACTCCGTTTCCGGCACCTTGTCCAGGAGATAGTCGTAGGCGAAGTTGGGGGCCCCGGTGATGGCACCGGGCACTCTCGACAACAGCCTCAGCCAGCGGGCGGGCGCACGCAGGAAGTCGGCCGGATCCATGAGCAGCGACGGATAGCCCCCCACCAGTGGCAGCGCGATCCCAAGCACGAGACCCATATCGTGGAACAGCGGCAACCAGCTCACGCCCGTAGTCGGCCCCGCGAGCCGGTCCTCCAGATACGCCGACGCTGCTTGTCGCGCGTTGGCGACGAGGTTCCGGTGCGTGACCATGACGCCCGCGGGCTCACGTGTCGACCCAGATGTGTACTGCAGGTAGGCCACTTCCTCCAGTGCTGGCGCCGGAAGGCTCACCGGTTTCACCGCCATCGGAAGCCGGTCAACCGCGAGCGTGTGTCGCACTACGATGCCCTGCTCAGCCGTCCATGCCCGCAGGGCGTCGATGGAGCGGGAATCGGTGAGCAGGACGGATGGCTCGCTGTCCACCAGGGCCGCCGCTGAGCGAGCATCGTGAACCGCGTGGCCGTGCGCCGGGAGCGGCACCGCGATCACCCCGGCGTACAGACAACCGAGGAAGGACGCTACGTAGTCGGTTCCCTGCGGGAGCATGATGGCGACGCGATCGCCCGCGCCGGTGCGGGACAGAATTTCTCCGGCGATGCTGACCGCGAGATCGTGGGTGTCGACCCATGTGAGCGACTTCCATGTACCAGCGGGCTTCGTCTCCGGGAACGAGAGCATCGAATAGGCGACTTCGTCGCTCAATTGGTAAGCCCGCCACCGCATGTATTCGGCGAGCGTTCGTTTTTCGTCCAACATGCACTCTCCCAAGTGACCAATCAGGAGATCGGATCACAGAAACGGCCACAAGTGGAATCCAGCGGCCATCGGCTGATGCCCGACCTCTCACGACCCTAGGGTGACCAGGGGGCGGCGCGCGTGTCACAAAGGGAAGAACCAGAGGGATCGAAAACTGTCCATCGCTGACAACTGCAACCGAGCGTCATTGAGCTGCGAGCAGCACGGCCCTATCACCGTTCCCTCTCCTCAATCGGGGGCGTCGGCCGGGCTCCTCACAGATCGGACTCCATGCGGAAGTGACGGGCGCAACGGGTCAAGTGGGGTGGTTTGCCGGCTGCGCAGTACGAGTTCCAACTCGAAGCGGAGGTCGGGATCGCGGAGCCTCGCTCCGTAGAGTCCCTCCAGTTCACGCATGTGCTGTCGCACCGCCCTTGGGTGCAGTCGGAGCCGTCGTGACACGGCATCCCCGTCGCGACCCACCCGTAGCCAGGTCAGGAGCGTCCTAGCGAGGCGCTCCTTTTGCCCTCGTGGCAGCGGTGCCAGCGGCCCCAGGTGTTGGCGGGACAGCACGTCAAGCAGCTGCGGGTCACGGAAGAGCTCAAGAGTAGGCGCATGATCATCGCAATGCACCACACCCTGCTCATTGACGATCCCCGATCGGCGTAGGAACAGCAGGTCGGATGCGCACCGCAGCGACCCTGTCCAGTGGGCGATTTCGACCGCGGGTCCCACGCAGAAGGGCTGATGCTCGAGGAGTCGGCGCGTATATTCTCGGCCGCTTTCGAAGGTCGGGATCACCAGGACGAGCATGCCCTCGACGTAACTGTGGGCCACATTGGAAGGAGCGCGAAAGCCGCTGTCCACCGCGTCGTCAGCGATGACGGCCACCGCTACCGGAATGACGGAGCTTCGTTCGTCCGGCACATCGGTAAGTTCCGGCCGGAGTTCGCATACAGCGCTGTCGGGACATACGGAAACACACGCCGGCGGATCGGTCGCCAGATCATCATTCGCCATCCTGAGAATTTCCCCTTCAGCATCATTCGTGTGTAACGCACACGACGGTAAGCTGGTGGGGACAGCGAAACGGGGTGAGCCCTGGCTTTTCATCGCGTCTCTCCAGTTACCGACTCGTAGGTCGAGCACCCACGGACAAGCACTGTTGAATCGTGAGCTCCTCGGCGTCGGCAGGAGCCTTGATCCTCCACACCCCCTACCCGCCCGCCACGGGGCGCGCAACGGGTGACCGAGTCTGTCCAACACCGGTCCCGGGAGCGCAATCCCACGATCCATACCGGGTGCACGAAGGCGCCGCCATCGGCCCCCGCCATGGCCAGAACGACTGCGATCAACACCGCGAGAAGGAAGTCGGCGGCCAAACAGGCAACATGACGGCAGCCACCCAAGCTTCTCTACCGACGCCAGGACAGCCGTCGCCCTCCGCATACCACAGCCGACCTACATCGGAACCCGGAGAGAATACCTGTTATGACTGGGAGTGATCGACATTGGCCGTCGCAGATAAATTCAGTACCGACTAGCAGCGCCTCGATTGGATCTACCACCGTTGTCAGGCTGATAATTGATGCGATCACCGACTATTTGCCATGCGGCGAACAGACCCATTGCAAGACGGAGCGCCATGCCTACGCCATTACCCTTTTCCCCCCACCCATTCCACCCAGGGGAGCGGCACGTCTGCTGCGCTCGGAAGGCTTGCTGATGGCTACACAGGAACGCGTACGCACCTGCTCTAGCGTTGACAATCCATCGACCCTCATCGTCATGCATACGTATGAGCTTGCTCAAGCTTTGGCAACAACGCTTCTACGTCCCCTGGCGAGCTTCACGCCCAGGCGAAGGGAGCTGTTCGAGCAGACTCTCCTCGCGTGGCTCAAGTGGGGTGCGGCACCAGAGGTGGCGAAAGCGTTGCAGGTACACCCTCAAACGGTGCGCTACCGCATGCGTCAGATCGAGAAGGTCTTCGGAAACGCTCTACGAGATCCAGACACTCGTTTCGCCATGGAACTCGCGCTGCGCAGCCGTGACCTGGATGCGGCTCGAACCCGCATGTCGCGCGCGCGGCCAAATGGCGTGAGTGGGCAATTGATGCCACAGCCCTGGTCTCCGCCTCAAGTACGTAAGAACGGAGGATGATTGCTGGTGACGACTTCGTGCTACACGCCACCGGTGTGGCCGATTGGCGAGGGACTGTAGAAGAGACGGATTGGCCCGTAGCCGGTGGTGACGCCGCGAATCCGGCGCGTCCGTGCATCTGTCTCGTGATTCTCTAGGGTCGGTCGATTTCGAGCCCGTTGGTGAGACTGTGCAGGTGGGGCAGGGCGACGGCGCGGGCGGCTGTGATCCCATCGGTGAGTTTCGTGTCGTTGCCCTCGGCGGGTTTCAGCAGAGCGGCGAAGCCGCTTGTGAGATCGGCGAGTGCGGTCATCTCCGGGCAGGCCGCGGCGATCTTCTCCAACAGGGCCGTTTCCTTCGGGCGTAGATTCTCAGGGTCGGTATGTAGGAGGCGGCCGACGTGACGCACCGTGGTGACGGGGCGGTCGCCTTCGGCGCGGCCCTGGTTGAGGAAGCGGACCAGGAGGTTTGCGCTGCCGGTGTAGCCCAACTCCCGAATCTCCTCGAAGGGGTGGGTGACCGGGACGGTTGGTTCTTCGGCACGGCGCCGGCGCAGGTGCTCGCGGTAAGGGTCGACGAGGGTGGGTCGGTAGGCCGGGGTGAGACGCAGGGCCTGAGGTTCAGGCATGCGGACGTAGCGTTTGACGGTGTTCAGGGCCAGGCCCAGGCGACGAGAGCAGTCGAGCAGGCCGATACCTTGGCCGACGTTCGCGGGTGGTCTGCTCGCGTACTCCGCCGGGAGGAGGCGGATTGATCGTGGCTCAGCAGCCGGCATGCGCGCGGACCGCGAGTGGGGCTTTGTCGCAGAGGTTGCGCCAGAGGTGCCATCGGTCGCTGACCTGCACCGCGTCGGGCAGGGCGCGGCGGACGGACTCGGCGTAGGTGGCCGAGCCGTCCCGGCACACGTCCTCGATCCCGGGATGCACGCGCAGCCAGGACTCCAGCGTGGCGGCCTCGCGGTCGGGCAGGACCGCGACGCGTCGGCCGGTCTCGGCATCCGTGACGATCGTGGCGTGGCGGCGGCGCAGGGCGAAACTGTGCACGCCGATCACCCGCGGGATGGCCTGCTGCGGCAGCGGCAGGCGCCGTAGATGGCGCAGTGCGGTGCTGCGGGAGACGGGCAACGGCCAGCAGAGCGGCGAGGCGTGCGGCTGCCCGGCCGCATAACTCCCGCGCCACCTGCGATATCTGCCCAGCGAGAGGCACAGTGCGGCGCTGGTGACGCTTCAGCAGTCCGGGAACCTGCTCACGGAAGGTCTGCCGGGAGCAACCCAGCCCCGGACAGACCAGCCTACGTACGCGCAGGTGGACGACGACCGGGCGGCCGTCGACCCGCACGTCCCGCACCGTCCGACGGTGGTACCCGTGCACCCTCGCCGTCGCCGTTCGGCACACCGGACACGGCACCCCCCATCCTGGGTGCAGGCCGTGACCACCACCTTGTCACCGTCGTCCGTCGCGTCCTCGCAGGGCCTACAGTCCAGGCAACACCGTCCCGATAAGGGAGTCGACACCATCACAAGATCATGATCGCGGATGACTGCCCGGGCTCACCACCGACTACGAGCCAGAGCCGTTTACTGGACAGACCCGTCTACCATGCGCGTGAGGCCTTGAGGGCCAATTCGTTGTGGGTGAAGGTGCTCATGGTAGAAGGCTTGTGGATCGTGGACTGCCCCTCTCCTGGGCTGTGAGCGGAGGACCCGGCCTGCTCGCCCAACGACCGCTTCAGGTGTACGTGAAGGGGGCCTGCAAACCGACCATGCCGGGAGGCCTCGAGTCGAACAAGGTTCGGAACCTCGGATGTAAAGCTGAGAGTAATCGGCAGCATCCGGCTTGTGGATGTCGCCCACGTTGGCCGACCGCGGGGACGGACGTGCCCGCCTATCCGGCACTCCATACTCTTCAAGGCCGGCAGGACGGCTGCCAGGGCAAGTCGAGTCCGCCTGTTCCATGGCGGTTGCAGTTCGGGGCCAGACGCTGGGAGGCTTACCGGAGCAGCTTGAAGACATCGCCGAGATGGGTATGGAGCACAATTCGGCGTATGGGTGCCACAGTTCCGGGAAAGGTAGCCACCGCAGCCAGTGGTGCCCGTGCCTCAGCGGGCGGCCGCACTCAGAGCGTTCCGTGTTGCTCGGTGGCGCGGCGCGGCGCCCACCCGTGCCAACCTGCTGAGGAAGGCTGCCCGGCCCCCGGCGTCGAGCGACGCCAGCGCCGTCAGACCAACTACGTGCCGGGAGTTCGTTGTGATCAGCGTGCCGGTCGCGGTGCGCAGAGTCAGCCGGTCACAGCGTCCGAATCGCCGCGCCGCCACGACCAGACAGAGACTCTCCTTGTCATGCAACACGATATGTCCGACCCATATGGCCCATGCTGCATCGGTTGCCGAGATCACAGTGCTCCCGACCCTTCGAAACCCGTTACAGATGTGACTGGCGCAGATGTCCGTGTGCCTGGGCGGCGGCTCCGGGCGGGTCGCCAGCCAGTTGGTAGCTGGAGAACATCGCACCCGTTCTCCTGCAGCATCTCGATAGTCCGGCGGGCCGGCTCCGGGTGGAGGTGAAACACCCAGGGGCCAGGAATCAGCACTACAGGATGCAGCCCCGTCTGCACAGCGCGAATCATCCGCCCCAGGGCCGGGAGTGCCGCATCGGAGCGTGTGCCGTTGTCGAAATATATGAAGGGCTCAGGTATACGAAGCTGGACAGCGTACTCACGGAGGGCCATCTCGTGGCTGGGCATTCCCCAAGGGGCGGCCGGGTAGCAGCGGAGGTAGGCGGCGCTGCGCCCTAGGGAGGTCGGAGGCGAAGATGTGAAGGCCATGGCCCTGTCCCATCTACTCTGAGCTGGTGTGTTCCTTCCCCTAGGAAAGCCGTTGGATGAGTTGCGCTGCAATGCGGGAAGCACGGGGTTATTGCCGCAGGGCTGCATTGGGTGGTAACGGGAACGAGAGTGGCGATAGCGTTTCGTAGTGGGTGAGGTGCGGGTCTCGCCGCCGTACCCATGTTGTGCGGATCCCCTCGCGTAACCGGCTTCGGCTCTTGACCTGGCGGCGTCGCTCCTCAATCCTTCCGATTGAGTTGCGTCGAATGAGACGCGTGCCGTCATAAGCAACTGGCGATGGCGGTTCCCAGTCGTGCGAGCTGCACAGGAGTACCCATGGCTCATGAAGTCCGCGCTGTCATCGCCCGGCGGAAGGGCGACCCCGTCTCTCTGGAGACGATTATCGTCCCCGACCCGGGACCGGGCGAGGCGCTGGTGAAGGTGGAGGCCTGCGGCGTCTGCCACACCGACTTGCACTACCGCGAGGGGGGTATTGGTGATGAATTCCCCTTCCTCCTCGGCCATGAGGCGGCAGGCCGAGTGGAATCAATCGGCGAGGGTGTCACAGAGGTGGCACCGGGGGACTTCGTCATCCTCAACTGGCGTGCCGTCTGCGGCCAGTGCCGCGCTTGCCGGAGGGGCAGGCCGTGGTACTGCTTCGCCACGCACAACGCCAAGCAGCCCATGACCCTGGCCGACGGGACGCCCCTGTCGCCGGCGCTCGGGATCGGTGCGTTCGCCGAGAAGACCCTCGTCGCGGCCGGGCAGTGCACCAAGGTTGACCCGGCGGCCCCCGCCACTGCCGCCGGGCTGCTGGGATGTGGTGTGATGGCGGGCTTCGGAGCCGCAGTGAACACTGGTGCGGTTTCCCGCGGCGACTCCGTTGCTGTCATCGGCTGTGGGGGAGTAGGCATGGCGGCGGTCGCGGGTGCACGGCTCGCCGGCGCATCGAAGATCATCGCCATTGACCTCGACGAGCGAAAGCTCGGCCGTGCTCAGGAGATGGGCGCAACCCACACCGTCCGCGCCGCGGGGAACGATGTGGTCGAGGCCGTGCGCGAGATGACCGAGGGCTTCGGCGCGGATGTGGTCATCGATGCGGTCGGCCGCCCGGAGACCTACAAGCAGGCGTTCTATGCCCGTGACCTCGCGGGGACCGTCGTGCTCGTCGGTGTACCGGCCCCCGACACAACGCTTGAGCTGCCGCTCCTGGACGTGTTCGGGCGGGGCGGGGCGCTCAAGTCGAGTTGGTACGGTGACTGCTTGCCGTCGCGGGACTTCCCGGCACTGGTCGATCTTTTCCTGCAAGGACGGTTCGATCTGAGTGCCTTCGTCACGGAGACCGTAGAACTCGGCGAAGTGGAGGAGGCGTTCGAACGGATGAAGCGGGGAGATGTGCTGCGCTCGGTGGTCGTCCTGTGAGCTTCGTACAGATAGAACGAATCGTCACCAGCGGCCGTTTCTCACTCGACGGGGGCAGCTGGGACGTGGACAATAACGTGTGGCTGATCGGCAACGACGACGAGGTGCTGGTCATTGACGCGGCCCACGACGCTGACGCGGTGATCGCGGCGGTGGACGGCCGCCGCCTGAGGGCTATCGTCTGCACCCACGCCCATAACGATCACGTCGGGATCGCTCCCGAGGTCGCCGACCGAACAGGCGCGCCGATTCTGCTCCACCCGGATGACGACGTCCTGTGGCGGATGACGCACCCGCACCGGAAGCCTGATGGTCCCCTGGGGCACGGTGATGAGCTGGACGTCGCGGGGACGCAACTGAGTGTCCTACACACGCCCGGTCACGCCCCGGGAGCCGTCTGCCTCTACGCTCCATCCCTAGGCGTGCTGTTCAGCGGTGACACCCTGTTCGCCGGCGGTCCGGGGGCCACTGGGCGCTCCTTCAGCGACTTCGGGACAATCATCATGTCCATAGGCGAGCGGCTGCTGAGCCTGCCCGCGGCGACCGTGGTCCACCCAGGCCATGGGGACTCCACCACCATCGGTGACGAGGCAACCGACTTGGAGGCCTGGGTCAAGCGGGGCCATTGAGCATTCCGGCCCCAGCACGAAAGACTCTGCCCGCCGTCCCCGACGGCGGGCAGAGTCACAGTTGTTGTTGCGCAGGGCACCTATCCGCCGATCTCCTCCGGCTTCACGGTGATCCAGTCGCGCTTGGCGTCAACCAGGACGCCGGCTTCCCGCTGCTGGGCAGCGCGCTTGGACTTCTCTTCCTCCAGGGCGTCGGTGTACTTCTGCTTGCGATTGACCCACACTCGGGCGCCCCCATCCTGGATGTCCACGTCGAAGAGCATGTACCAGTCGGTCGGTGCGTCCCCGGCAACGAGCATGGGACGGTCGTAGGGATGGATGTACTCCTTGATCCCTGCCAGCTTCCCGACGTACCACGTGCCAGGAGTCCACAGGTACGGCGTGACCTCCATGCTCATGTGCTGATTCTTTGTGTACTCCGCGTCGAGGAAGTGCCCGTCCTCGATCTGCTTGCGCGCGGTGGTCAGCCGGCCGGTCTTGGTGTCCTTGAGCAGGGTGGTGACACCGATGACCTTCGCCGGGTCGACATTCAGGCCGTACTTCGGGTCGGACACCACCATCCGTACGAGCTCTTCGTGTGCGGCCGTCATCACGTAGACGGTTATGTCCCGCCGCTTCAGCTCGTTGATCAGCTCCCGCTGAGCCGGGTAGATGCGGGGCGCCTGGACGGTACCGTCCACCACCTTGTCGCCGTCGTAGTACCGCACGGGGATGGGCTTGGTGTAGGCGTAGAGATCGTCCACGTGCTTCTTAAGCTCGGCGAGGGTGAGCCCCGAGAAGACCTGCGCGATCCAGGGGAAGCACACCTTGTCATCGATCTCGCAGAGCCGTGAGTAGTACGAGTACAGGCTCTCGTTCTCCCGGAACGGCTGCAGTTTCAGGGACGGGTCGATGTTCTCCCGGGTCAGTACCCCCTTCATCTCGAGGAAGGGCAGCAGCGACTCCTCGAGGTCATAACGCCAGATGGTGTTGTCCGCGTCGAAGACGGCGTAGTCCCCTCGGCCGGCATGCTTGTTGATGACCCGCTCCAGCTGGTCACCTTGGGCCTGGGGCCAGGCTTTGAGTTCCGTCCGCTTCTCCCCCTGGGCGGGCCCGGGTGCGGCCTCTCCCGCCTGGCTGATCGCGAGGAGCGATGCCCCGGCCACCAGAGTGGCTGCGGCCTTGACGGCGAGGGACGTGCGCTTCCGTGCGCGAGTACCGGTCATACGGAGACTCCCAACGTTCCGTTATGCGCAATGCATCGTGTGATGAGCAACGGAAGTTGATCGAGCCGCGTGTTGTCAATGCGTAGTCGATAGCGGTCCCGGCAAACATCAAGGATGGGTACGCCTCCAGGCCACGAAACGCCCGCGAAGCTGTTCCAATACGCGCATGACGTTGCGCATGAAGGAACGGTCGAAGCTGAGCTAAGTGGCTGCGGGACCGCTTGACAGCGGCAGGGGGCGTCAACACACTTGCGTTGCGCGCACTGCAATTCGTTTCTTTATGTGCACACTAGCTGTCGCCCAAGGGCGTCGGCCGGATCCACGTCTCGACTGCTGGGTCCGCTACCCCTACCAGTTCTCGACGTCTCTTGCGAGGAGCGCCGTGACCATCACCAATCTGCCGGAGAGCCTGATAGCGACCCTCCCCGGCCACTACTACACGGACCCCGAAGTGTTCCGGCTGGAGCAGGAGCGGATCTTCGAGGCGATGTGGTTCTGCGTTGCCCGATCCTCAGAACTCCCCAAGCCTGGAGCTTTCAAGACAGTGGACGTCGGAAGGGAGAGCGTGCTTGTCACACGGGCCAGAGACGGAGGCATCCGAGCCTACCTCAACGTCTGCCGGCACCGTGGCGCCAAACTGTGCACCGAGGAGACGGGGGAGGTGAAGCGGGCCTTCCAATGCCCCTACCATGCATGGACGTACGACCTGGAAGGCAAACTCGTCGCCGCGCCCAACCTCACCAAGATGCCGGACGTCGGCCGCACGGAGTACGGGCTGAGCGCGGTTCACGTCCGGGAGTGGCTCGGCTACGTGTGGGTGTGCACCGCCGAGGATGCCCCGTCGTTCGACGAGACCGTCATCGCCGACGTGGTGGACCGCCTGGGTGATGTCGGGGCGCTTGAGCGGTACGACGTGGATTCGCTGGAAGTGGGCCGACGGATCGTCTACGACGTCAAGGCGAACTGGAAGCTGATCATCGAGAACTTCATGGAGTGCTACCACTGCGCCACGATCCACCCCGAACTCACCGAAGTGCTTCCCGAGTTCGCGGACGGTTACGCGGCTCAGTACTACGTGGGACACGGCGCAGAGTTCGGGGACGAGGTTAAGGGCTTCACCGTGGACGGCTCCGAGGGTGTGGACCGCATCCCGACTATCACCGAGGACCAGGACCGCCGCTACTACGCCATTACCGTCCGGCCGCAGGTTTTCATCAACCTCGTGCCGGACCACGTCATCTTCCACCGCATGTATCCCGTGTCCGAGGACCGCACGATCGTGGAGTGTGACTGGCTCTACCTGAAGGACGTCGTCGCCTCGGGCAAGGACGTGAGCCGCTCCGTTGAGCTGTTCGACCGGGTCAACCGGCAGGACTTCGAGGCCTGCGAACGCTGCCAGCCCACGATGAGTTCACGCCTGTACAAGCACGGGGGAGTCCTCGTGCCGAGCGAGCACCACATCGGCGCGTTCCACAGCTGGGTGGAATCCCGGATCGGCCCCGTGCAGTAGCAACCCCCCCCCCCCACAGTGGCACTTGAAAGGTAGTCATGGCAGGCAAGGCCCCGCGGGAAGACCCTGACGAGCGTCATCTGTCCGTGGGGCCCGCGAAGCAATGGGCGGCCGGAATACCGGCCGTCTCCCACGCGCTGACAATGGCCCATGACCAGATGGGGCTTCGGCGAACCGCCCTCACCCTCCTCAAGGTCAACCAGAAGAACGGCTTCGACTGCCCGGGATGCGCGTGGCCGGAGAGCGACCACCGCAGCCGAGCGGAGTTCTGCGAGAACGGAGCCAAGGCAGTGGCCGAGGAGGCCACACTGCGGAGGGTGGGAGCGGAGTTCTTCGCTGGTCACTCGGTGGCAGAACTAGGAGCACGCAGCGACTACTGGCTGGGGCAGCAGGGCCGGCTGACCGAACCTGTATACCGGGCCCCCGGCGCCGAGCATTACGTGAAGATTACCTGGGAGGCGGCGTTCGACCTGATCGCGCGCCACCTCCGCCAGCTGGACGGCCCTGACGGTGCCGCGTTCTACACCTCTGGCCGCACGTCCAACGAAGCGGCCTTCGCCTACCAGCTCATGGTCCGCAGTCTGGGGACGAACAACCTGCCCGACTGCTCCAACATGTGCCATGAGTCCAGCGGGTCGGCGCTGACGGAAACGATCGGTATCGGCAAAGGGAGCGTGCACCTGGAGGACCTGCACCGCGCCGATCTGATCCTCGTCGTCGGCCAGAACCCAGGTACCAACCATCCGCGCATGCTGTCCGCCCTGGAGCGGGCGAAGCGCGGTGGTGCACGCGTCATCGCCGTGAACCCCCTCCCGGAGTCGGGCCTGCTCGCCTTCAAAAATCCGCAGAACGTACGCGGCCTTGTCGGTCGTGGGACCAGTCTCGCCGACCGCTTCCTGCAGATACGCTTGGGTGGTGATCTGGGGCTCTTCCAGGGACTCTCCCGTCTGCTTTTGGACGCCGAGGACGCCGCCCCGGGGACGGTTCTCGACCACGACTTCGTCACCGCGCACACGGACGGGTTCGAGGCATACGCGAGCCACCTCCGCTCACTCGACTGGGACGCTGTGCTGGAGGCCACGGCCCTCACGCACGAGGAGATAGCGGCCACTGTTCGCGACGTCATCGAAGCCCGGTCCGTGGTGGTCTGCTGGGCCATGGGGCTCACACAGCACAAGCACTCGGTACCCACCATTCGCGAAGTGGTCAACTTCCTACTGCTGCGGGGCAACATTGGACGTTCCGGGGCGGGCGTCTGCCCCGTCCGAGGCCACTCGAACGTACAGGGCGACCGGACCATGGGCATCTACGAGAAGCCGTCGGAGGACTTCCTCGACGCGCTGGGTGCGGAGTTCGGCTTCGATCCGCCCCACCATCCCGGATATGACGCCGTGGAGACCATTCACGCCATGCGGGACGGTCGAGTGCGCGTGTTCTTCGCCATGGGCGGGAACTTCGTCTCCGCTGCTCCGGACACCGCTGCCACGGAAGAGGCCTTGCGGCGCTGCGCGCTCACCGTGCAGGTGTCCACGAAACTCAACCGCTCACACGGCGTGTGCGGGCGCGAGGCGCTCATCCTGCCCACGCTCGGTCGCACCGAACGGGACCAGGCACCGAACGGCAGGGAACGCTTCATCACTGTCGAGGACTCCATGGGCGTTGTGCACGCCTCACGGGGAAACCTGCCACCCGCCTCTCCCCACCTGCTGTCGGAGGTAGCGATCGTCTGCCGGCTGGCCAGAGCACTCTTCGGCCCCGGTGGCGGGAACGGTCCGGCGATTCCGTGGGGCGACTTCGAAGCCGACTACGACGCCATCCGTGAGCGCATCGAGCGAGTGATCCCCGGGTTCGAGGCATTCAATAGTAGGGTGCGGCGTCCCGGAGGGTTCGTGCTGCCTCACGGCCCCCGCGACCAGCGCCGCTTCGCCACGCCGACGGGCAGGGCGCACTTCACCGTGAACGAGCTGTACGCGCCCCGGGTACCTCCGGGCAGGCTGCTGCTGCAGACGCTGCGCAGTCACGATCAGTACAACACAACGATCTACGGACTCGATGACCGTTATCGCGGGATCAAGGGAGGGCGGCGCGTGGTTTTCGTCCATGCCGATGATCTTGCCGATCGGGGTTTCGCAGACGGTGACCTGTTGGATCTGGTCAGTGAGTGGTCCGACGGTACGGAGCGCCGGGCTCCAGCCTTTCGGGCGATCGCTTACGACACCCCACGGGGGTGTTGTGCGGCCTACTTCCCCGAGACGAACGTACTGGTCCCGCTCGGTTCTGTGGCCGATGTGTCGAATACGCCGACGTCCAAGAGCATCGTCGTCCGGCTGGAGCCCCCGACCGCTATCCCAGGTAACCCATTCGGAAGCTGATCTCCTCGGCGCCCTTCACCAGGAGGGGAGCCAGCTCGTCCATCCGCTCACGGGTGAAGCGGTAGGCAGGTCCCGAGGCGCTGATGGCGGCGATGACATCGCCGTCACGAGAGCGGACCGGCGCCGCCATGGCGTGCAGCCCGATCTCGAATTCCTCGTAATTCGTGGCGTATCCCCTCTTGCGGGTCTCCGTGAGCTCCTTCTCCAGTTTGGTCTTCGCGGTGATGGTGTGTGGGGTGATCTTCTTGATGCCGGACTGAGCCAGGATCGCGGACCGCTCCTTCGTGGGCAGCTGGGCCAGAAGTATCTTGCCGCTGGAGGTGGCGTAAAGCGGGGTGAGCTGTCCCACCCAGTTGTTGGCGGTGACTGCTCCGGGGCCGTGGACCTGATACAGGTTGATCGCGTAGTGAGCCTCTCGCACGGCCACGTTCACCGTCTCGCCGATTTCCTCGGCCAGCCGCTCGCAGACTGGGCGGCCCTGCTCCGTGATGTCGATCCTCCGGCTCACGGCCCCGGCGAGGCGTACGATGCCGAACCCGAGTCGGTACTTGCCGCGCTCGGCAGCCTGCTCCACCAGTCCGCGTGCCTCCAGGGCGCCCAACAGGCGGAATGCCGTCGACTTGTGCACGTCGATGGTCGTCGCGACCTCACTCACGCCGGCCTCGCCCCGCTGGGCCAAGATCTCCAGCACGGTGACCGCGCGGTCGACGGACTGGACGCCGCCCGCAGCGCCGTGCGCGGCTTCGGAAGCTGTCGTGTCGTTGCTCATACCGAAACTATACGCAAAGAACTCAACAGTGAGCCGGGTGGGGACCCCCTGTTCAACTCGCCAATAAGTTGCGCGTTCTGCAACCTAGTGCGTAATTCGCTACTCGCTATAGCATGCGGCGCGTATCCACAGCGCGAGCGGAACGAGGCATCCATGGCGCTCAAGCAGTACGACTTCGTCATCGTCGGTGGGGGATCGGCAGGCTGTGCCCTGGCGAACCGGCTCTCTGCCGAGCCCGGCAATCAGGTTCTGGTGCTCGAGGCGGGACGATCCGACCCTCTCTGGGACGTATTCATTCACATGCCCGCAGCGCTGCCCTTCCCCATCGGTAGCCGGTTCTACGACTGGAAATACGAGTCCGAGCCCGAGCCGCACATGGGGGGTCGGCGCATCTACCATGCTCGCGGCAAGGTCCTGGGCGGCTCGAGCAGCATCAACGGCATGATCTTCCAGCGTGGCAACCCCATGGACTACGAGCGCTGGGGCCGCGATCCCGGCATGGGCGACTGGGATTACGCACATTGCCTGCCCTACTTCAATAGGATGGAGAACTGTCTGGCGGCCGACCCCAACGACGAGTTCCGTGGACACTCGGGGCCGCTGGTTCTCGAACGCGGCCCGGCCACCAATCCCCTTTTTTCTGCGTTCCTCGAAGCGGTGCAGCAGGCCGGCTACCCCTTGACCGACGATGTCAACGGGTATCGGCAGGAGGGCTTCGCCCATTTCGACCGCAACATCCACCGGGGTCGCAGGCTCTCCGCGGCGCGTGCCTATCTCCACCCGGCCATGAAGCGGCCCAACCTCGAGGTTCGGACAGGAGCCCTCGTTACCCGCGTGCTGTTCTCGGGGAAGCGGGCCATCGGCGTGGAGTACCGCTCCCGGGGCGGCAAGACACACCGAGTGCGGGCCGGTGAAGTGATCCTCTCGGGTGGCGCCATCAACAGTCCCCAGCTGCTGCAGCTCTCGGGCGTCGGCAACGCCGAGGAGCTCCGCAACCTCGGCATAGACGTGGTGGCGCACGTGCCCGGTGTGGGGGAGAACCTCCAGGACCACCTCGAGGTGTACGTGCAGTACGCGTGCAAGAAGCCCGTGTCGATGCAGCCCTACTTGAAGTGGCGACACCGGCCCTGGGTAGGGCTCCAGTGGCTCTTCCGCAAGGGCCCGGGTGCGACAAACCACTTCGAGGCCGGCGGATTCGCGCGCAGCAATGAGGATGTGGACTACCCGAACCTCATGTTCCACTTCCTGCCCATCGCGGTGCGATACGACGGCTCATCCCCGTCCGGCGGCCATGGTTACCAGGTACACGTCGGCCCCATGTACTCGGACGCGATCGGTTCCGTGAAGATCAAGAGTAAAGACCCCTCAGTCCACCCGGCGCTGAGGTTCAACTACCTCTCCACCGAGCAGGACCGCCGTGAATGGGTCGAGGCGATCCGCGTGTCCCGCAACATTCTGGGACAGTCGGCCATGGACCCCTACAACGGTGGGGAGGTGTCCCCGGGGCCGCAGGTCGAGACGGACGAGCAGATCCTTGACTGGGTGGCGAAGGAAGGCGAGACCGCGCTGCATCCCTCCTGCTCGTGCAAGATGGGAGTCGACGAGATGTCGGTGGTCGATCCCGCGACCATGAAGGTCCACGGTCTGCAAGGGCTGCGGGTGGTCGACGCGTCGGTGCTGCCGTACGTCACCAACGGAAACATCTATGCCCCTGTGATGATGGTCGCCGAAAAGGCCGCCGACCTGATCCTCGGCAACAAGCCGTTGGCTCCCTCCGCGGCGGAGTTCTACCGCCACAGGGAGGCGGGGCAGGGCAACGCTCCGGGGAATCGGTAGAGGAGGGGCGGGCCGTGAGCCGTTTCGTAGAACTGTGGGACCGTGCCGAGCGGCAGCGCGGGGCGTCAGCGCTGCAGCCGCTGCTCAGGGGGATGAGGTACGAGATCCTGCCCGCCCGGAGCACGGAGGAGAAGGTGCTCCGGCATGTTCCGGCGGAGGTGCCACTGGCTGTCACCGCCTCGCCCGTCAAGGGGCTGGGGCCGACGCTGAAACTTACGACCCGCCTTGCCCGGCATGGATACACCATGATTCCGCACGTCCCGGCCCGGCTGATCGAGAGTGAGGGGCACCTGGACGAGATCGTAGGGAGCTTGCGGGCGGCAGGTATCCGTGATGTGTTCGTGCCGGCCGGCGACGCGGATCGCCCGGCCGGCCGGTACGACGCGGCCCTTCCGTTGCTGCGCCGTATCGCCGAGCTCGGCGGTCCCTTTGAGCACGTGGGCATCACAGGCTACCCCGAGAGCCACCCGCGGATCGATGACGATGTCACGATCCAGGCCATGTGGGACAAGCGCGCATTCTCTACGTATATCGTCAGTAACCTCTGCTTCGACGCTCGCGTTCTGACGGCATGGCTGAGGCGCGTGCGGCGGCGTCGAGTGACGCTGCCGGTATACGTCGGAGTGGCCGGCCCCGTCGACCGGACCAAGCTGCTTGCTGTGGCGGTCAAGATCGGTGTGGGGGAGTCGACCAGATTCCTTGCCCGGCACCCCTCGTGGTTCCTGCGCTTCGCGGCGCCCGGAGGTTACGTGCCTGAGCGCCTGCTCCACCCGGGTGCTCCAGTCCTCACCGCGCCGGGCATGGGTGTGGCGGGCCTGCACGTCTTTACGTTCAATCAGTTGGCCGAGACGGAGAGCTGGCGTCGGGCCATGCTGACACGCGCCGGCCGGCCCTGAGGTGTCCGCCGTCCCGGTCACGCCAAAGGGGGGAGGCACGCTTCGAGCGTGCCTCCCCCCTTTGGCGTCGCATCAGCGGAATACGACGGTGCGGTTCCCCCGGGTCATCACGCGACTCTCGCTGTGCCAGGCAACGGCCCGGGCCAGGACTTGGGCTTCCACGTCCCTGCCGAGAGCGACGAGCTCCTCGGGCGTGTGGGCGTGATTCACCCGCACGACGTCCTGTTCGATGATGGGCCCTTCGTCGAGATCCCCCGTGACGTAATGGGCCGTGGCGCCCACGAGCTTCACGCCTCGCAGATGTGCCTGGTCGTACGGGCGGGCTCCCTTGAAGCTCGGCAGGAACGAGTGGTGAATGTTGATGGCTCTTCCTTCGAGCTGCTTACAGGTGTCGTCGGAAAGGATCTGCATGTAACGGGCCAGCACCACGAGGTCGACGCCGAGCTGGTCGACCAGGTGCAGCAGGCGCGCCTCTGCCTCCGCCTTTGTCTGGGGTGTCACCGGGATGTGGTGGAAGGGAATCCCGTAGCTCTTCGACAGCCCCTCGAAATCCCGGTGATTGGAGACGATCGCCGGGATGTCGACGTGGAGCCCCCCGGTGCGCCGGCGGAAGAGGAGATCGTTGAGACAGTGTCCGAATTTCGAAACCATGATCAGCGTGCGGGTGCGGGTCGAGACGTCCTGCAGGCGCCAGTCGATCCGGTAGGCCTCCGCCACCGCGCCGAAGCCGGCCGCCAGTACGTCGAGTGTCGCGTCACCGGCCGCCACCTCGAAGTGAACCCGCATGAAGAAGCGGCCTTCCCGTCGGTCGTCGAACTGCTGATTCTCGAGGATGTTTCCGCCGTGCTCGACGAGGAATCCGCTCACGGCGTGGACGAGGCCTGGCCTGTCAGGGCAGGAGAGGGTCAGTACGAACTCCCGGCCGGGCCTGTGCTGAGTAGCCATGAAGCCTCCAACTGGTGCTGATTGCACAACGCGTTGATTTATACGCAACATGTTGGGCGGGTTCCGGTGGGCCGGTCAAGGGGGGTGTCACCTAGGGAAGGCCCGCATTTAATCGGGTGCGCCGTTGTCTTGACGGGTGCAGTCCTGTACGTGAATGTGTTCCATCACGAGCAATGAGATGCGTTATACGCAACGATAATCGTGCATGACCTGCTTGAAGGACCACACATGGCAGACCTGTATGTGGATGGCAAGTGGCGTGAATCTGCGACCGCCGGACAGAGGGACATCCACTGTCCGGCGGACGGCAGGCACGTCGCCTCAGTGTCCGAGGGAGCGCGGAGTGACGCGGAGGACGCAATCCGCGCGGCGCGTCGGGCCTTCGACGAAGGCCCTTGGCGCCACACCCCGGAGCGTGAACGTGGAATGCTGCTGTTGCGCGTCGCCGACCTGCTGGAGGAACGGGCCGGTGACGTCGCCCGGGCGGAGTCGCTCGACACGGGCAAACGCCTGGTGGAAAGTGAGTACGATGTCGCCGACGTCGTGGCGTGCTTCCGCTACTTCGGCTCCATTGCCGGAACCAGCCCGGGTCGCGTGGTTGACACCGGGCGGGCGGACGCCATCAGCCGCATCGTCTACGAACCCGTGGGCGTCTGCGGTCTGATTACGCCCTGGAACTACCCCCTTCTCCAGGCGGCTTGGAAGGTGGCCCCCGCGCTTGTGGCGGGCAACACCTTCGTGCTCAAGCCCAGCGAACTGACTCCGTCGACATCGGTGATGCTGATGGGGCTGCTGGAGGAAGCCGGTCTGCCGCCCGGAGTGGGAAATCTCGTCCTGGGTGCGGGTGGCGAGGTCGGAGCGCCGCTCGCCGAGCATCCCGAGGTGGACCTGGTCTCCTTCACTGGAGGGCTGGAAACCGGGAAAAGGATCATGGCGTCCAGCGCTGCCACGGTGAAGAAGGTCGCACTCGAGCTGGGCGGCAAGAATCCCAACGTCGTCTTCCGTGACGCCGATGTCGAGGCGGCATTGGACTTCGCACTCACCGCCGTGTTCCTCCACTCCGGCCAGGTGTGTTCCGCCGGGGCCCGCCTGGTCGTGGAGGACTCGCTGCATGACACCTTCGTCGACGAACTGGTGCGTCGTGCCCAACTGATTCGGCTCGGTGGACCGTTCGACAGCCACGCCGAGACCGGTCCGCTGATATCGGAGGCGCACCGTGCCAAGGTCGAGGATTACGTCGCGGCAGGGATCGACGAAGGAGCGGTTCTCCGGTGTGGGGGCCGCCGCCCGGACGATGAGCGTCTGGCCCGGGGGTATTACTACCAGCCGACCGTCCTTGACGAATGTCACCAAGGGATGAGAGTGGTGCACGAGGAGTCCTTCGGACCGGTGCTGACCGTCGAACGGTTCACGGACGAGGATGACGCCGTCCGCATCGCTAATGACACCGAATTCGGGCTTGCCGGGGCTGTGTGGACACAAGACGCCGGCAAGGCGCAGCGCGTGGCCCACCGATTGCGGCACGGAACGGTGTGGATCAATGACTACCACCCGTATCTGCCGCAGGCGGAGTGGGGTGGTTTCGGCCGCTCCGGGATCGGGCGCGAGTTGGGGCCGGCCGGTCTCGACGAGTACCGCGAGCCCAAGCACATCTGGCAGAACATCGCCCCCCGGCCACAGCGCTGGTTCTCCGGTTAGCGAAGCAAACCGTCCCCTCCCTCCCCCCCCCTTCACCCAGGAGCAGATTATGACCACTGCACCCCCCGGACGGCCGCAAGTCGCTGCCCCCGCGGACGATGACGCCGAACTTGCGGAGTTCGGTTACCGGCCGGAACTCAAGCGCACACTGGGCAACTTCCACACCTTCGCGGCGGGGATCTCGTACATCTCGATCCTCACCGGCACCTTTCAGCTGTTCTACTTCGGCTACGCGAGCGGCGGCCCGGCCTATTGGTGGTCATGGCCGATGGTGTTCGCAGGCCAGTTCATGGTGGCTCTCTGTTTCGCCGAGCTGGCGGCCCGCTACCCGGTGGCGGGAAGCATCTACAACTGGGCCAAGAAGATGGGCAATCCCCACATAGGCTGGCTGGCCGGGTGGATGATGCTCATCGCTTCGATCGTCTCAATCGCGGCCGTGGCGCTCGCCTACCAGCTCACGCTGCCGCAGATCTCGTCCTTCTTCCAGTTCGTGGGAGACGGTTCGGGACCTTACGACAAGCCAACCAACGCCGTTCTTCTTGCCGCGGTGCTCATCCTCTTCACCACCATCGTCAACGCCTTCGGCGTGAAGCTGATGGCGCGTATTAATACCGCCGGCGTGTTCCTGGAGCTCATCGCGACAGTCGTCCTGATCGTGCTCCTCGGCATCAATGTCGTCCGCGGGCCGGAAGTCGTCATGGAAACGGGCGGTACCGGTGACGGTCAGCCCTTCGGTTACCTTGGCGCCTTCCTGATCGCCTCCCTCGCATCGGCGTACGTGATGTATGGCTTCGATACTGCCGCCTCGCTGGGTGAGGAATCTCTCGACCCCTCGCGCAATGCCCCTCGAGCCATCATCCGGGCCATCCTCGCTTCCTTCGTGCTCGGTGGGCTGATCCTGATACTCGCGCTGATGAGCGTCTCGAACCTGCGGGGTGAGAATCTCTCCGTGGACGGGCTTCAGTACGTGGTGATGGACGTACTCGGCCCGACCGCCGGGCAGGCGATGCTCTGGTGCGTACTGATCGCTGTCACCGTGTGTGCACTGGCGGTGCACACCGCGGCCATCCGGCTCGCCTTCGCCATGGCCAGGGACAACAACCTCCCGGGGTCCTCGCGGCTCGCGAAGGTGAGTCCGCGGTTCGGGACGCCCGTACTGCCGACAGTGATCATCGGAGTGCTGGCGCTGGGCATCCTCGTGGTGAACATCCGGCAGCCGCAGATCTTCACCGTGGTGACCAGTATCGGCATCATCATGATCTATGTGGCCTACCTACTGGTCACGGGCCCCATGCTGGTGGCACGGCTGCGTGGCAAGTGGAAGCCGGTTGAGGGCAAGTTCTCCCTCGGGCGCTGGGGCCTGCTGGTGAACATCGTCGCCGTGGTGTGGGGGGCGGCAATGACCGTGAACCTGATTTGGCCGCGAGGCGCCGTA
Organism: Streptomyces sp. NPDC054887; assembly: GCF_053610585.1. Taxonomy (NCBI): domain Bacteria; kingdom Bacillati; phylum Actinomycetota; class Actinomycetes; order Kitasatosporales; family Streptomycetaceae; genus Streptomyces; species Streptomyces sp. NPDC054887. Next base: position 58,802 of record NZ_JBSGYQ010000040.1, read on the forward strand.
TACAACGCGGCCGCTCCGTTCCACTGGTATCTGCGTTGGGGTGCGGTGCTGTTCGTCGGCGTCATCGCGTTGGGCGGATTCGCCTACTACTGGTTCATTCAGCGGCATCGCACGGGCGTGCTGGCTGAGCATGCGGCAGGCTCTTCGACGTCCCACTCCTAGGGTTCCTGAAGCCGCTCACCACGTAGTCGTACAGATCGTCGCCGTGCCCGACAGGCGTGCCAAATGCCTTGCGGGCACGGCGTTCTGTCGTTCGGCATGAGGATTTTCTGGACCAGATTCCGGCCCTTGACACTCCTGTCGGGCGACGTGCAGTGTGTGTTGCGTAACTTGCATTAAGTTGCGTCGATAGCAACGGAGGTTGGGCGATGGCAGGGCCGCAGGTGGTCATCATCGGAGCCGGTGTGGTGGGAGCGGCACTGGCCGACGAACTCTCCTCCCGGGGTTGGAATAGCATCACAGTCGTCGAACAGGGATCCTTGCCGGCCCCGGGTGGTTCGTCATCACACGCCCCCGGACTCGTCTTCCAGGTCAGCCCGTCTAAGGCGTTGACCGAAATGGCGCGGTACACCGTCGAGAAGTTCTCCTCCCTGCAAGTCGATGGTGAGAGCTGCTTCCGGCAGGTTGGGGGTCTCGAGGTCGCCACCACGCCGGATCGGCTCGTCGAGTTGCGACGACGACACGGATGGGTGACCGCCTGGGGTGTGGAGGCCCGGCTGCTCAGTCCCGACGAGTGTGTCGCCCTGCATCCGCTGCTCGACGGGAAGCGCGTGCTGGGTGGCCTCCACGTCCCCACTGACGGCCTGGCCAGATCCGTGCTGGGTGTCGATGCCCAGCTGACGCGCGCCAAGCAGCGCGGAGTGCGCGTCCTGGACCGCCACGAGGTGCTAGACATCCGCCATGAGGAGGGACCGGACGGGGAGCGCGTCAGAGCGGTGGTCACCGATCAGGGGGAGATACCCGCCGACGTGGTGGTCTGCTGCGCCGGCATCTGGGGCCCCAAGGTCGCCCGGATGGTCGGGATGAACCTGCCCCTCACGCCCCTCGCGCACCAACTCGCCTGGACCGGCCCGGTACCGGCGCTCGCGGGTCAAACCGAAGAGGCGGTTCGACCCATCCTCCGGCACCAGGACGCGGACCTGTACTACCGCGACCGTTTCGACAGGCTCGGCATCGGCTACTACGGTCACCGGCCCATGCCGGTCGCCGCCGACGACATCGCCTCCGTCGAGGAAGCCGACGAGATGCCTTCCGTACTGCGCTTCACCGAGGACGACTTCGCCGAGGCGTGGGCGCAGACGCGGGAACTGCTGCCGTGCACTCGTGACGCGAAGGTGGAGGAAGGCATCAATGGTCTGTTCTCCTTCACCACCGACGGCATGCCGCTGCTCGGCGAGTCACCCGAGGTCAAGGGGTTCTGGGTGGCCGAGGCAGTGTGGGTCACCCACTCTGCCGGCGTGGGCAGGGCCATGGCCGAATGGCTCGTCGACGGCTACTGCTCGACCTTCGACCTGCACGAGTGCGACGTCAACCGCTTCGAGGAGCACCAACTGGCGCCCGACTACGTCCTGGCGCGTGACTGCCAGAACTTCGTCGAGGTCTACGACATCCTCCACCCGCTCCAGCCGCCGGGCGACCCGCGACCGATGCGCACCAGCCCTTTCCATGAGCGTCAGCGCGAACTCGGCGCGGTGTTCCTTGAGGCGTCCGGTTGGGAGCGCCCTCAGTGGTACGGATCCAACGAGTCACTGCTCACAGGCCGGGACATCCCCAGTCCGAACTCCTGGGCCTCTCGCTACTGGTCTCCCATCGTCGCCGCGGAGGCCCAGGTCACACGGGAACGCGTCGCCCTCTACGACATGACGGCACTCAAGCGCATCGAGGTGACGGGGCGCGGTGCCGCAGCCTTTCTCCAGAGGCTCACCACCGGCAACGTCGACCGGGCCGTCGGCTCCGTCACCTACGTCCTGATGCTCGACGAGGACGGCGGAATCCGCAGCGACATCACCGTTGCCCGGCTCGGCCGCGACCACTTCCAGATCGGTGGGAACGGCAACCTCGACATCGTCTGGCTCAACCGCCACGCGCCCACCGACAGCTCGGTCACCATCCGCGACATCACCGCGGGCACCTGTTGCATCGGACTGTGGGGCCCTCATGCCCGCGATGTCATCCAGCCGCTGACCCGGGACGACTTCTCCAATGCGGGACTTCGCTACTTCCAAGCGAAGCGGACCCATATCGGCGCAGTCCCCGTGACCGCAATGCGGCTGAGCTACGTGGGCGAGCTGGGCTGGGAGCTCTACACCACGGCGGACATGGGCCTGAAACTCTGGGACACACTGTGGGAGGCGGCACGTCCGTATGGGGGGATCGCGGCCGGCCGAGGCGCCTTCAACAGTCTGCGGCTGGAGAAGGGGTACCGGTCCTTCGGCACGGACATGACCTACGAGCACGATCCATACGAAGCCGGGCTCGCCTTCGCGGTCAAGACCACCAAGAGCGACTACATCGGACGAGCAGCCCTCGAACGGCGCGCCGCCGCGGTGACACGCCGCTTGACCTGTCTGACCATCGACGACCCGCAATCCGTCGTGATGGGTAGGGAACCGGTGTACGCCGGCGAGCACTGCGTCGGCTACGTCACGAGCGCGGCGTACGGCTACACCATCGGCAAAGGCATCGCCTATGCCTGGCTCCCGGTGGATCTCTCCACGCCGGGCAGACCTTTCGACATCGGCTACTTCGGCAAACGCGTCCGGGCAGCTGTAACCGAGGAACCACTGTTCGACCCCTCCATGAGCCGCCTGCGTGGATGACCCGCCCGACGCATGCGCTCGGGCCCTGAAGGGAAGCACGTGACCACACAGATCCTCGACGGCCGCAGAACCGCTGCGACCGTCCGCACCGAACTCGCCGCACGGGTCGCCGCTCTGGCCGACCAAGGCGTCACGCCCGGCCTGGGCACGGTCCTCGTGGGGGACGACCCCGGAAGCCAGGCCTACGTCGCCGGAAAGCACCGTGACTGTGCCAACGTCGGCATCCTCTCGATCCGCAGGCACCTGCCGGCGGACACCACCCAACAACAGGTCGAACGAGTCATCGACGACTTGAACGCGGACCCGTCCTGCACCGGCTACATCGTCCAGTTGCCCCTGCCTAGAGGGTTGGACAGCAACGCCGTACTCGAGCGCATGGCCCCGGCCAAGGATGCCGACGGTCTCCACCCCGTTAGCCTCGGCCGCCTCGCCCTCGGTATCCCCGCCCCCCTTCCCTGCACCCCCCGCGGCATCGTCGAACTCCTCCGTCGCCACGACGTGCCGCTCGCCGGTGCTCGGGTCTGCGTCATCGGCCGAGGTGTCACGGTCGGCCGTCCGCTCGGGCTGCTGCTGACCCGCAGGGCCGAGAACGCGACGGTCACGTTGTGTCACACAGGCACCAAGGACCTCGCTGCCCACATACGGGAAGCCGACATAGTTGTCGCGGCGGCCGGATCACCGGCCATCGTGACACCCGACATGGTCCGCCCCGGTGCCGCCGTGCTCGACGTGGGCATCACCCGTACCGAACAGGGGCTCGTAGGCGACGTCCACCCAGATGTCGGGGAGGTCGCCGCATGGATCGCCCCTATGCCCGGCGGCGTAGGTCCCATGACCCGGGCGATGCTCCTCGCCAACGTCGTCGAGGCCGCCGAGCAGTCCTTGAACACCCCTGACAGCTACCGTTCGAGTGAGGCAGCATGAACCGCCCGCCCACCCCTTCCACCGCTTTGCTGAACACACCGCTCGCCGAGCTGGACCCGGAGGTCCATGCGGCGGTGGAGGCGGAGCTGGCTCGTCAGCAATCCACCCTAGAGATGATCGCTTCAGAGAACTTCGCTCCGGTCGCCGTCATGGAGGCCCAGGGCTCGGTTCTCACGAACAAGTACGCCGAGGGCTACCCCGGCCGCCGTTACTACGGCGGCTGCGAGCACGTGGACGTCACCGAGCGGCTCGCGATCGAGCGGCTCAACGACCTTTTCGGCTCGGCCCATGCCAATGTGCAGCCCCACTCCGGCGCCCAGGCAAACACGGCTGTCTTCTTCGCGCTGCTCCAGCCCGGAGACACCATTCTCGGCCTCGACCTGGCGCACGGCGGCCACCTGACGCACGGGATGCGACTGAACTACTCCGGACGCATGCTGAACGTCGTCCCGTACCATGTCGACCCCACCAGCTTCCTGGTGGACATGGACGAGGTCGAAGCGCTGGCCAAGGAACACCGCCCCAAAATGATCATCGCCGGGTGGTCGGCCTATCCGCGACAACTGGACTTCGCCCACTTCCGCCGCATCGCGGACGAAGTCGGCGCCTACCTCATGGTGGACATGGCCCACTTCGCCGGCCTGGTGGCCGCGGGCCTGCACCCCAGCCCCGTACCGCACGCCCATGTGACCACCACGACCACCCACAAGACGCTCGGCGGGCCCCGTGGCGGTGTCATCCTCACCAACGACGCTGCTCTGGCGAAGAAGCTGAACTCCGCCGTCTTCCCGGGAATGCAGGGCGGCCCGCTGGAGCACGTGATCGCCGCCAAGGCAGTGGCGTTCAAGGTGGCCGCGTCGTCCGTGTTCCGCGAGCGTCAGGAGCGGACCATCCGTGGAGCCCGTATCCTCGCGGGCCGGCTTTCCCAGCCTGATGTGGCCGACGTGGGCGTGCGCGTCCTGACCGGCGGCACGGACGTCCATCTCGTGCTGGTCGACCTACGCCACTCCGCCCTCGACGGCCGGCAGGCGGAAGACCTCCTGCACGAGGCTGGCATCACCGTCAACCGCAACGCCGTTCCCTTCGACCCCAGGCCGCCCATGGTGACCTCCGGCCTCCGCATCGGCACTCCCGCCCTCGCGACACGGGGATTCGGTGAAGAGGCATTCACCGAGGTGGCCGACATCATCGCCCGCGCACTGCGCCCCGACCCCGACCTTGCCGCCCTGCGGGCGCGGGTCGCGGTGCTCGCCGACATGTACCCCCTCTACGCCGCACTTCCGGGAGGCACATCATGACGCCCCGTCTCCCCGGCGCCGACCTCCCGGAGCACCCCGACTGGCTCTGGCGCTCCCCGGCCCCGAAGAAGTCCTACGACGTCGTAATCGTCGGTGGTGGCGGCCACGGTCTCGCCACCGCCCACTACCTCGCAAAGAACCACGGCATCACCAACGTCGCCGTGATCGAGCGGGGCTGGCTGGGCGGCGGCAACATGGCCCGCAACACCACGATCATCCGCTCCAACTACCTGTGGGACGAGAGCGCGGGCATCTACGAACACGCCCTGCGGCTCTGGGAGGGCCTGGAGGAGGACCTCGACTACCCGGTCCTCTTCTCGCAGCGCGGTGTACTCAACCTCGCACACAGCCTCCAGGACGTGCGCGACAGTGTGCGACGGGTGGAGGCCAACCGGCTCAACGGCGTCGATGCCGAGTGGCTGGAGCCGGAGCAGGTCAAAGAGGTCTGCCCCATCGTCAACATCTCGCCCGACGTTCGCTACCCGGTTCACGGCGCCACCTACCAGCCACGGGCCGGCATCGCGAAGCACGACTATGTAGCCTGGGGGTTGGCCAGGGCGGCGGACGCGGCCGGTGTCGACCTCATCCAGAACTGCGAAGTCACCGGCGTGGACGTCCGCGACGGACGGGTCGTCGGTGTACAGACCTCGCTGGGGACCATCGCAGCCGGAAAGGTCGCCCTCTGCGCGGCCGGCCATTCGTCGGTGCTCGCAAAGATGTCGGGCTTCGATCTGCCGCTACAAAGCCACCCCCTCCAGGCCCTCGTCTCGGAACTCCTGGAACCCATTCATCCCACCGTGGTGATGTCCAACGCCGTCCACGTGTACGTCAGCCAGGCCCACAAGGGCGAGCTGGTGATGGGCGCCGGCATCGACGCCTACAACTCGTACACCCAGCGCGGTGCCTTCCACATCATCGAGCGTCAGATGGCGGCTGCCCTCGAGCTATTCCCCGCCTTCGCCCGCGCACACGTCCTGCGCACATGGGGCGGCATCGTCGACGTCAGCCCAGACGCCTCACCCATCGTCGGACTCACCCCCGTCCAGCACCTCTACCTCAACTGCGGCTGGGGAACCGGGGGCTTCAAGGCGACTCCCGGAGTGGGATCAGTCTTCGCCCACACCATCGCCCACGACGACCCTCATCCGCTGAACCGGCCCTTTGCCCTTGACCGCTTCACCACTGGCGCGCTCGTCGACGAACACGGCGCGGCAGCGGTGGCCCACTGAGGAGTCAGACATGGTGCTCATCTCCTGCCCCTGGTGCGGGCCACGCGACGAAGTCGAATTCCACTACGGCGGCCAGGCGCACGTCCCGTACCCCGAGGACCCCGCAGCCCTGACCGATGAGGAATGGGCGTCGTATCTCTTCTTCCGCGACAACCCCAAAGGCCCCCACGCCGAGAGGTGGAGCCACACCGACGGGTGCCGCAGATGGTTCAACGCCGTCCGGAACACGGCGACCAACAAATTCCTCGCCGTGTACCGGATTGGCGAGCCGAGGCCGGTGACCGCATGACCTCGCAGCCCTTCCGCCTGACCGACCGCGGGCGCGTCTCCCGTACGGAGACCCTCCGCTTCATCTTCGACGGGCAGCCCTACGAGGGTTACCGGGGAGACACACTCGCTTCGGCCCTTCTGGCCAACGGTGTAAACCAGACCGGCACGAGCGTGAAGCTCGGACGCCCCCGAGGCATCTTCGCCGCGGGAAGCGAGGAACCAAACGCCGTCGTCCAGATCGAAGCCCCCTTCCTGGAGCCCATGCTCCCCGCGACGACCGTCGAACTGTACGACGGCCTTGTCGCGAGCAGCCTTCCAGGACAGGGGCGGCTCTCTACACAACCGGACCCTGCACGCTACGACGCGGTGTACGCCCACTGCGACGTCCTCGTCATCGGGGCCGGCCCCGCTGGTCTCACTGCCGCGAGGACCGCCGCGGCCGACGGCGTACGCGTCATCCTCATCGACGAACAACCCGAGCCGGGCGGCAGCCTGCTCGGCACCAGTGAGCGGTTGGACGGGGTACTGGGTACGTCCTGGGCTGCGAAGGTCGTTGAGGAACTGGAAACCTCGCCCGACGTACACGTATTGCGGCGCACCACAGCCTTCGGCCATTACGACGACAACTATGTACTCGCCGTCGAGCGTCGCACCAACCACCTCGGATGGCGAGCCTCCGAGCACGCTGCCCGCGAGCGAATCTGGCGGATCAGAGCACGCCGCGTGATCCTGGCCACCGGCGCCTACGAACGGTCCTTGGCCTTCGCGGGCAACGACCGGCCGGGCGTGATGCTCGCCAGCGCCGCCCGCACTTACGCGGCTCGCTATGGAGTGGCGACGGGCCGTCGGGCCGTGGTGTTCACCACCAATGACAGCGGCTACGAGACCGCTAGGGACCTTGCCGCAGCGGGCATGGAGATCGCCGCCGTCGTCGACACCCGGCTCGCACCGGGGGAGTGGGCGCGGCATGCCGACGAGGCGCAGATCAACGTCCTCCCAGGGCATGTCGTCATCGCGACGGAAGGCGACCCCCGAGTGTCGTCGGTGACCGTCGCCCCGTCCGGCGACCACACGTCCCGAACGCGCATCGACGCCGACCTGCTGCTGGTCTCCGGCGGCTGGAACCCCGTCGTCCACCTCTTCAGCCAAGCGGGAGGCCAACTGCGGTACGACGAGGGCGTCGGTTCCTTCATCCCCATGGCGTGCGGCCAAGGGGTCGAAGCCGTGGGCGCCGCCAGCGGCTCCTTCTCGCTGGGCGAGTGCCTGACGGACGGCCGAGCGGCAGGGCGCCGCGCCCTCGTGGCGCTGGGCCTCACCGAAGGTGAGAGCCGCCCTCTGCCCCGTACCGAGCCGGTTCCCCGCGTCTGCCCGCCGGACCACCTGTTCATCGTCCCCGCGCAGGACGGCGACCACAGACTGCACTTCGTCGATCTCCAACGCGACGTCACCGCCGAGGACCTGCGGCGCGGCACAGGCGCCGGCCTGACATCGGGTGAGCACCTAAAGCGCTACACCACGGCGGGCACGGCCCACGACCAGGGCAAGACGTCCGGCGTCCTGACCACTGGGGTCGTGGCACACCTGCTCGACGCCGACCCGGCGTCCCTGGGCACGACCACCTTCCGGCCGCCCTTTACACCGGTGTCCTTCGCGGCACTCGCCGGCCGGGACCGTGGCAGACTGCACGACCCCGTGCGGGTCACGGCCCTGCACGCCTGGCATGTGACGCACAACGCCGCCTTCGAGAACGTCGGCCAGTGGAAACGCCCCTGGTACTACCCTCTGGCCGGCGAGGACATGGAAACCGCGGTCCTTCGCGAGTGCCGGGCCGCACGTGAGGGCGTCGCCCTCATGGACGCGTCGACACTCGGCAAGATCGAGGTGGTCGGAGCCGACGCCGGGACCTTCCTCGACCGCCTCTACACGAACATGATCAGCACGCTGAAGCCGGACATGATCCGCTACGGGGTGATGTGTCGCCCCGACGGCATGGTGTTCGATGACGGCACCGTCATCCGGCTCGGTCCCGAACACTTCCTGGTCACAACCACCACAGGCAACGCCGCCGCTGTCCTGGACTGGATGGAAGAGTGGCTCCAGACCGAATGGCCCGACCTGCGTGTCCACTGCACCTCGGTCACCGAGCAGTGGGCCACCGTCGCCCTCGTCGGGCCCCGATCGCGGGAACTCCTCGGCCAGCTCGCACCCGGGCTCGCCGTCGACAACGACACCTTCCCGTTCATGGCCTGGCGGGACACCCAAGTCGCCGGAGTGGCCGCGAGGGTGTGTCGGATCAGTTTCTCCGGCGAGCTCGCCTTCGAAATCAACGTGGCCCCCTGGGAGGCGGAGGCACTCTGGTCCGCGCTGTACGAGGCGGGCCTTCCGCTGGGCATCACGCCCTACGGGACGGAGACCATGCATGTGCTGAGGGCGGAGAAGGGCTACCCCATCGTCGGTCAGGACACCGACGGGACCATCACTCCCCAGGACCTGGGCATGAGCTGGGTGGTCTCGAAGAAGAAGCCCGACTTTATCGGCAAGCGCTCCTTCGCACGACCCGACACCAGCCGGTCCGACCGCAAGCACCTGGTCGGGCTCCTCCCCGACGACCCCGGCACGCTGCTGCCTGAAGGCACACACCTGATCACCACCGAGACACTGTCCGATCCTCCCGTGCCAATGCTCGGTCACGTTACCTCCAGCTATCGCAGCGCGGCCCTGGGCAGCACCTTCGCCCTGGCGCTCATCCGCGGTGGGCGCGACCGCATTGGCGAGCGTCTGTACGCGCCCGTCGGCGGCACCCTGGTCCCGGTGAAGGTCACCGGTCCCGTTCTCTACGACCCGGAAGGAGCACGCCGTGACGGCTGAGACAATCGCCCGCCGCAGTCCGCTGAGCCATGCCAGGACAGCGCTGTCAGCTACCACTCGAGCCTCCCGCGGTGCGGTGCGGATGGCAGAACTGCCGTATCTCGCCCAGATCAACTTGCGCCTCGACCCCAAGGGGCCGGCCGCCGACTCCATCGGTGACCTCCTGGGCGCACCGCTGCCCGTCAAGCCCGACACCGTGGTGCGTACGGGCACGTTGGTCATCCTGTGGCTCGGCCCGGACGAATGGCTGGTCGTAGGCCCACCCGATGCACGAGACGCTTTGCGGGAGAAGCTCGCTGACGCTCTGGGACCGGAACACGGTTCGGTCGTCGATGTCTCTGCCCAGCGTACGACGTTGCTGGTCGGAGGGCCGCGGGCCCGCGACCTGCTGGCCCACGGTTGCCGCATCGACCTTCACCCAGGGGCGTTCGGTCCCGGGCAGTGTGCTCAGACGACCTTGGCTCGGACACAGGTGATCCTGGTGCCCCGGGACGGCACCCGCCCCGGGTACTGGGTGCTGGTCCGTTCCTCGTTCGCGGCATACCTGGCGGAATGGCTGATGGATGCGGCATCCGAGCTCATCGTCCGCGAGGCGTAGAAAGAGCGGAGCCGCCGTCCGGACTGGTGGTCCGGGCGGGGGCTCCGTCGTGGGTGCCTACTGCCGGATGTCGTGAGGGGGAGGGCGAACTGGTCGTTCTGCGTGAGCGGCTGGAGACCGAGACCATTGGCGATGGTGCGGCCGATGCTGTAGAGGGTGGCGTGCTGCTGGGAGACGAAGCCGCTCTTGGTAAGGCCGGGGGAGCCGGCGACGATGGTGGGGATGCGCTGGGTTCCCGAACCCCAGTCTTCGTCATATGTGAAGACCAGGAGGGACCTCTTCGTCTGCCGGGCGGGTGAGGTGAAGATCTTGCCCGTCGTGTTTTTTGACCCCTTGGTCGGGCCCTGGGACTTCTACAGGGCGCGCCTTGCATCGAGTTGTAGGAATTAGTGTGTGGACGGCCTGGACGATGGTGCCGATGCGGCGGGTGGAGCATCTGGCTCGTCGTAGTAGCCGCCAGGACTTCAGTTGTGCGAAGGCCCGTTCCCCCGGTGCTCTCAGCCGGGCGTGATCGCGGTTGAACTGCTTGTAGTGCGCGGGTTGTTCGCGGTGGTGGTAGTACGGGGTGCGGACTGTGGCGCCGGCGCCCTGGTAGGCGCGGTCGGCAAGGGCGAGGATCTGCCGGGTCAGGCAGGCCTGGACAATGCCGTGGGCCCGGGCTGCGGTCAGGTCGTGGGTGCGGCCGGGCGTCGCGCGGGAGAACCACAGCGGTGTGCCGTCGGGACGGGCAATGACCTGCACGTTTATCCCGTGCCTGCGGTGCTTCATCGAGTAGTACGGCTCGTCGGCACGGATCCGGTCGAGGGGGATCAAGGTGCCGTCAACGATGACGTGGTCGCCTTCACCGAGGCCGGTGAGCGCTTCATGGAGGCCGGGCGCCCAGCTGGCCAGGACGTCCAAACATGCTCGACCAGCTCGTGCGGGACATCGAGCATGGCAGGATACGGAACCACCGGCCCCTTCGGTCACCGGTGTGTTGAGTGAGATCACCACGCCAACGACGAGGGGCCCTGCCTCGTCACCACACCCGCTGACCGGCCCATTTCACCCTCCAGCACAGGATGAAAGAGGCTCAGTGGCCGCCAGCTTGGTCGTGGCATAAGACCCGACAGCTTCTGCCCCAGCCCGTCGTGCGGCTGGCTCGTATAGACGACGCTGTGTTGTGCCGTCGGCTTCGGCTCTGTCGTCGCCCAGAAGTGCTTATTCGCCAGCTGCGCGTGGTCGCGCACGTCACCACCCGATCGGGATGCGTTTCAAGTTCATCGTCCTCCTGGTTCCGGGACCTGCACGCCCTGAGCATAGTGAATAAGATTTCGGCCCTCCGGTTGCATTGGCTACTGGATTGTGCGCGCATTTATTCCTTGGCATGCGCACCCGATATGGGGATGTTTTTTGTGGGTGATGAATAGGTGTCCGCGATACCCGCAATGTTTCCTGAACTTATTGCGTCTAGGTGTCCTCACATGTCAGCGTGCGTATCGAGTGCCAATGGAAAGATGGCTCCGCCGTCAAGGAAGAGCAGGGCGCCCATGTATCTTGCGGATAGTCGCAACAACTCTGCTCCGGCGGAAAGGAAGCGGAGACACCGGCCCTCCGGAGCGTTGCCCGGAACGGTCTTCGCCCTCGGCGCGGTCAGTCTGATCACTGATGTTTCAGCGGAGATGGTGACCGCGGTGATTCCCCTCTACCTGGTAGTGGGGCTCGGAATGTCTCCGCTGGGATTCGGCCTGCTGGATGGTACACAGAACGGGATCGCCGCTGTCGTCCGGTTGATGGGCGGGCACCTGGCTGACCGTGGGGGCGGTCGGCACAAGACGGTGGCGGCCGTGGGGTACGGGCTCTCCGCTCTGTGCAAGCCACTGCTCCTGTTCGCACACACCCTGCCGGCGATCATCGCGGCGCTCGCCGTCGACCGCACCGGAAAGGGGCTGCGCACCGCCCCCCGGGACGCCATGATCTCCCTTTCGACCCCACCCGAGCACCGCGGCCGGGCCTTCGGCGTGCACCGGGCCATGGACACGGTCGGAGCCCTCATCGGTCCTCTGGTGGCCTTCGGCGTGCTGCACGCCGCCCAGGGCCCGCTCGCCGGAACGGATGCCAACCGTGGTTACGACGCGGTCTTCGCCGTCAGCGGTTGCATCGCCGTACTCGGCGTTCTGGTGCTCCTGCTTTTCGTGCCGAACCGGATTGGCACCCGTTCGCTTACAGCCGACGCACAGCCCTCAGCGGGCCTTCGCCTACGGGACTCGCTGGCACTGCTGAAGAACCGGGGGATGCGCAGACTTACAAGTTGCGCGTTCCTCCTCGGCCTCACGACCGTCAGCGATGCCTTCCTGTACCTCCTCATCCAGCGCCGGATGGACCTGCCTGCCCACCTGTTCCCCATCCTGCCGCTCGCCACCGCCGCCGTCTTCCTGCTGCTCGCCGTACCGGTGGGGATGCTGGCCGACCGTATCGGCCGACGGCGGATGTTCCTCGCTGGCCACGCGGCCCTGCTCGCCGTGTACGCCCTGATACCGACCACCGCAGCCGGCCAGACCGGTCTACTCGCCGCGATGCTGGCACTGCACGGCTTCTTCTACGCCGCCACCGACGGTGTCCTGGTGGCCGCCACAACCGAAGCGGTGCCACCGGAGCTGCACGGCACGGGAATAGCGCTGGTCGGCAGCGGCCAGGCGCTGGCCCGCTTCGTCTGCTCGCTCGCTTTCGGCGCCGTCTGGACCACTTGGGGCGACGGTACGGCGCTCACCCTGGCCACTGTCGGCCTCGTCCTGTGCACCGTGATCGCGGCCGCGCTGCTCCGACCGAACTCTGCGACCTCTGAAGGACACGAATGAATCGCACATCACGCCTGTTGATCGTCGCCATTGCCGTCGTGCTACTCGCCGGCATCGCCACCGCCGCTGTGTTGCGCAGTTCCGCGGGAGCCGGGGCCCAACGTGACCGGGCCCAGGCGGGCACGCGGGAGGCGAAGGCCACGCTGTCCCTGGCGGAAAAGGGGGATCGTCGACTGGTGTTCCGCAATATGGTCTGGGGAGAACACCGGGACGAGGTGAGCTCCGTTCCCGCCGGTGCCTCCGGCAAGGAGCGCGCGGTCTCAGGGCTGAAGTGCCTGCGGTTCTATGCGGCAGCCGGTACAGGGGTCTGTCTCCAGCAACGCCAAGGAAAGCTCCGCGACAGCCATCGGGCGCTCGTGCTGGACGCCAACATGGGGGTGGTGCGCACGCTTCCTCTCGCGGGCATACCCACACGCGCCCGGGTCTCGCCGTCGGGGAGCATGGTCGCCTACACGGTCTTCATCCGGGGTGAGTCCTACACGTCGGTTGCCTTCTCGACCCGTACGTCGATAGTCGACACACGAAACGGGACGCACCACGCCAACCTGGAGGAGTACGCGGTCACCAAGGAGGGAAGGCACTACAAGTCGCCTGACATCAACATCTGGGGTGTGACGTTCATCGACGACGCCCACTTCTACGCCACCATGGTGACCAAGGGAGTGACGTATCTCGTCAAGGGCGACACCGCCGCGCGGACCCTCAGCACCCTCAGGCGGAACGCCGAGTGCCCTTCCCTGTCACCGGACGGGACTCGCCTCGTCTACAAGAAGCGCGTGTCCGGTCTGCCGGCTCACCTGCCCTGGCAGCTCTTCGTGCTCGATCTGCGCACCGGCCAGGAGCGGCCGATCGCCGAACGGCGCAGTGTGGACGACCAGGTGCTGTGGGCGGACGACGAGACCCTGTTGTACGAGGTGCCCAACGGGGCCAACACTCACCTGTGGACCGTTCCGGCGGATGGCAGCGGCCGCCCCGTCAAGGTACTATCCCACGGGTCCAGCCCTGCCTATGTCAACTGACCACGGGTACAGGATTTGAGGGCCAACCGCTGATTCAAGCGGGTTTCCGAGGTCTACTGGTTGGTTTGGTGGGTGGCACCAGTGTGATGGTGGGCCCACTGCCGCACTCCGTTCCAGGCCCTGCGTCAGCAGCCGGGCCATTTCCTCATAGCCCTGCGCCGAGAACAAACACATCGCGAACACGAAGTACACCACCACCCGGTGGCATGCTGTTCCCGGCGTCCGCACTGACGATCACCTCATCGACCGCCTCGGGCGGAAATACCCGCGTCACACACGCAGAGCAATTGAGTCCGACAACCGCTCACCCGACGACTTCACCTGTCCAGGCATTGGCACACCGCTCGCAACGCCCAACACCAGGCAAAGTTGCCAGTATTGGCCCTAACGAGCTCGTGCATGGTTGGCGGTAGCGCATTGAGACCTTGATCGTTGATCATGGTCTGCGTGGTGGGGAATCGGGCGCGTGCAGCAATCCTGAACTCGTTGCTGAGGTCGGCCCGTTGTGGCACGAGCGGCACCAGGCCGTGCTGACGTCACGCCCTCGCCGCGGGCCGTTGGTGCCGGGGCCAAGCACAAGCTGGTCTTCGTCGACCGCCTGCTGGCCACGCTGGTGCACCTCCGCCATAGTCGTGTTGGTCGTTGGTTGTGGTGTGCCAAGGCCTGGACAGGTGAAGTCGTCGGGTGAGCGGTTGTCGGACCGGATCGCTCTGGGTGTGTTGACGCG